>CAYMDZ010000029.1:0-8285 GCA_964389355.1 uncultured Muribaculaceae bacterium
GGCATGCGAACTCACCTCCATGAAGGCGTAGTCGCATCCGGCCTCCACCATCTGCGCGAGCAGGGAATTGACGGTCAGCGGGTCGGCCGTGGTGTTCGCGGTCTCGCTGCGGACGTCATCGACATAATTGGCAATGGTGGAAAGCAGTCCGCACCTGTAGCCGAGCGACTTGAAGAGGTGATAGAGCAGGGTGACGGTCGTGGTCTTGCCGTTCGTGCCGGTGATGCCCACCAGGGTCAGCTTCCCGGACGGATGGCCGTAGAACCGGTCGGCGATCACAGCCAGTCCGGCCCTGTCCGTGGACACGGCGGCCACGGCGCCCTTGTCTATGGCCTGGTCGAGATAGTCTTTTCCGTCGGCCGCGGTGCCCTTGAGGGCTATGAAGAGGTCTCCCGGCCGCACCTTTCTGGAGTCGCAGCAGACGGAACCGACCTCCGCGGCGGCGTCACCATAGATTACGGCACCGGAAGTGCCTGTTGTCAGATCAGATATTTTCATTCCAATATGGGTCTATCCTGTAAAGTTCATTTATCGTTTCCGAGGCTACCTGGACAGGGATTACACCGCCGAAATACTCAATGCGCGTAAGATTGGTAAAGATACTGCATATTATCGTATATTGAGGGTCTTCCATAGGGAAAAATCCCACGAAAGTGGCCTGGTTCCTGTGCTTGCCTTCCGAGTTGAAATATCCTCCCGGCATAGAGATGTAGGAGGTTCCCGTTTTGCCGGCCACCTTGCACGGGGCGTTCTTCAGCCTCCACGCCGTACCTTCCTTCTCGGTGACGGCCGCGAGCGCTTCCGTAATCTGCGCGGCGGTCTCCGGGCTGCAGATGGAGGCGTTCAGAACCGAAGGCCCGAACTTCTCCGTCAGACGGCCGTTCTCCTCTATGCCCTCCACCAGGTAAGGCTTCATCATCTTTCCCTTGTTCGCTATGGCGTTGTAGAACATCAGCAGGTGCATAGGGGTCACGCTGACCGAATATCCCATCGCTATCTGGGTGAGGTCCTTTCTCGACCAGCTTTTCTTCGAAGGGCTGCTGATGTCAGGACTTGTGATCTTCTCCGCCACGTCGAAATCGAACGGCGTGCCCAGCTGATACTGGTACAGCTTGTCTATGAACGCCTGCGGCCTGTCGGAGTAATAAGTCTTGGCCAGATAGCGGAAAGCGTAGTTGCTGGATACCTGCACGCAGTATTTGAGCGGAATCCGGGTGGTGTGGTATTTCTGTTCGTATTCGACTATGTGCTTGTCCCTCTGTTTCTCGTATCCCGGCAGTATGCCGTGGTTTCCAGGGATGGTCTCGTTCACGGAGGTAATGCAGCCGTCCTCGAGGGCTGTCATAAGGGTGGTAATCTTGAATACGGAGCCCGGTTCCCCGCGCCAGGTGACTGCCACGTTGTCGTTCTCCCCCAGGACGCCCTGCGCGTTGCGCGAGAGGTTGACCATGGCCTTCACGGCCCCGGTCTTCACGTCCATAATCACGCAGCATCCCGCCGCGATGTCCTGATTGTCAGCTATATGGCTTCGGAGCGCACGGTCCGCTATGTCCTGGTAGTCCACATTGAGTGTGGTCAGGACGTTCTTCCCGTCCACGGCGTCCACGTACAGGCTGTCCGTGTCGAGAGCCCAGCCGTTGTCCGTCTTCTTCGTGTAGTAGGATCCTTCCTTTCCCTGGAGGACGGAGTTGAATTTGCCCTCTATTCCGCTGTAGAACGCGGCGTCATCGGTCTCGGTCACGCTGCCTATGGTCCTTCTGGCGATGTTCCCGTAAGGGTATTGGCGTATCGGCACGGGTTCAGTCCACACTCCGCCCTTGTAGCGGCCTTTGTTGATGAGCGGATATTCGCTAAGGCGGTCCAGACGGTCCTTTTCTATGGGTTTGCCCAGCTTGAGGTAGTGGCTTCCCTTGTCGCGGCTGGCATACAGCAGGTTGCGGTAGTATTCGACCCCTTTGGAGTCCTTGCCGAAGGCTTCATTGAGCCCCACGGCGAACTGCGCCGCGTCCCTTTTCCACTGCGCGTCGTCCTTCGTGTTGTTACAGTCTATGTAGAGCTGGTAGCGGGGATATGAGATGGCCAGGGGCCTGCCGTCCTCCGAGATAATGCTTCCGCGCTTCTGGGCCAATGTCTCCTGCCTTACGGGCAGGGAAAGTTTGCGGCCGATTTCGCGGTCCGGAGTCCACAGAAACTGTATGTATATGATTCGAAGGAAACATACACAGCTGGCGAGCAGCATCAGAAGGTAGATGGAATACAGTGCGCGCCCAAGTCTTTCTCCCGTATCCTTTTTGCTCATTTTATCTCAAATGCCGGTTTCTCGGGATTGCGGACTTTGGAACCCTGTTCGGTGAGGCGCTGCTCGAGCGTGCTGCGCCTGGTTATCTCGCTGAGCTGGAATGTCTTCATCGCGATGACATTCTGCTGCTCCTTTATGGTGTCGTTGTTGCGCTTTACCTTGATGAGCGTGTTGTCTATGGCCAGGCTGGTGCCTATGGCCATCATCGCCATCGCCAGGAAGATGACTATTTTCAGAAAATACCTGTCCACGTGCATGCGCAGCAGAAGGGACCCGTTCCAGATGGATTTTCCGATTTCTCCGAAAAGCTGAATGTACCTGTTCATAGCTTCACTGCGACTCTGAGTTTGGCGCTTCTGGCGCGCGTGTTCTGCGATATCTCCTCCTCGCACGGCAGGATCGGCTTGCGGTTCACCGCCTCCAGCGGGGCATTTGCCCGTCCGTAGAGGTCCTTTTCTACCGTTCCGTCCAGGTTCCCGGCCTTGATGAAGTTCTTCACCATCCTGTCTTCGAGCGAGTGGTAGGTGATGACGGACAGCCTTCCGCCGGTCTTGAGCGACTTTATGGCCCCTTCCAGGAACTTCTCCAGAGACCGCATCTCCTGGTTCACCTCGATGCGCAGGCCCTGATATACCTTGGCCAGGTACTTGTGCTCGGCAAATGATGGCGTCGCCGCCGCGATGGCCCTGTTCAGATCGAACGTGGTGAGGATCTCGCTCTGCGTACGGGCGCCTACTATGAGGCCTGCCAGCCTGTGCGCGTTCTCCACCTCTCCGTAGATGCGGAATATGCGCTCCAGGTCTTCTGCCGGGTAGGTGTTTACCACCGTCTGCGCCGTGAGTGCGGCCTGGTTGTTCATCCTCATGTCCAGAGGAGCGTCGTAGCGGAAGGAGAAGCCCCTTTCCGCCGTGTCGAACTGGTGCGAGGACACTCCCAAATCCGCGAGTATCCCGTCGAATCCGCCGGGGGTCTCGATGAGGGAGTAGTTGTGAATGAAGCGGAAGTTGTTATGGATGAGCTTGAAGCGCGGGTCGTCGAACGCTCCGTCGAGCGCATCGGCATCCCTGTCGAAGGCCATCAGACGCCCTTTTTCGGAAAGTCTTCCCAGGATTTCCCTCGAATGGCCGCCCCCTCCGAAAGTGGCATCCGCATAGATGCCGTCCGGCGAAGTGACGAGCGCGTCGACACTCTCTTTCAGAAGGACTGGTTTATGGTATTCGTACATCGGAAAAACTTGAAAACAGGGCCAATTTTTGCTTCGCGCAAAGATAGCAAATTTTGTACACATTTCCGTGCTTTTGCGCTACGCGAAAACATCGGTTTATAAGCCGTGTATTCTGTCACGGCCTCCGGTATGTGATTCTGCAGGCGGTGGATTAAGAAAGCAGGGATTTGGCATTGGCCAGGGCCTCCGGCGTGACGGTCTCGCCGCTCAGAAGCCTTGCGAGCTCCTGAACCCGCTCCTCTCTGGACAGAAGGGAAAGGGTGGAGGTGTTCCGGCCGTCCTTTTCGGATTTGCGCACCACGTAATGAGCATCGCCCTGGGCGGCCACCTGAGGCAGGTGCGTAATGGCGAAGACCTGCATGTTGCGCCCCATACGGCATATCATCTGGCCTATTTTGTGCGCCACGCTTCCGGACACTCCGGTGTCTATCTCGTCGAAGATCATAGTCGGCATATAGGTGTAGCGTGCAGTCATCTCCTTGATGCACAGCATTATGCGGGACATCTCGCCGCCCGATGCGCATCTGGACAGTTCGCTCGCGGCGTGCCCGTTCGCATCGAACAGGAACCGGCAGTCGTCCGTTCCGCTTTCCGAAGGGGCCTTTTCCGTCAGCGCCACTTCGAACACGGCCTTGTCCAGTTCCAGCGAGCGTATGCTCTTCTGAAGTTCAGCGGCCAGTGACGGCGCTGCGCCAAGCCTTTTTGAGTGCAGTTTGCCTGCCAGGTCATCGTAATTCTTTTTCGCCGCGGCGACTTCCTTTTCGAGCTCTTCCTTTCTGAATTCCAGATTTTCCGCTCCTGACAGGCTTTCCTGCAGGCCGTCGCGGATGGCTATGAGCTCCTCCACGCTGGCGGCGCCGTGCTTTCTTTTGAGCGACAGCAGAAGCGACAGCCTGTCCTCCACGCTGTCAAGCCTTTCCTGCGAGAACACGAGCGATGAATTTTTCCTGTCCAGCTCGTAGAAGATGTCCTCCAGCTCTATGCGCGAGCTCTCGAGCCTGTCCGCCAGTTCCTGCGCGCCCGGACTGTACTTTGTGAGCTTTTCCACGGCCTTCTGCGCGTCCTTTATCATCGTGCAGCTTTCCTGCCTGTCCAGAGCCTCGGCGAGCAGCGCCTTGATGTCTTCGGCGCCCGCCAGCTCCTTCTGCTCGGCCTCGAGCTGCTCCTCCTCGCCCGGTGTCAGGCGGGCCTTGTCAAGCTGTTCCCACTGCGCCTGATTGTAGTCCTGTGCGGCGCGGCCTTCCGCGATCTTTCTGTTTGTCTCTGCCAATCTGTCCTCAGCCGAGCGCAGAGCCTTCCACGCGTCGGCGCATTGCCCGCGCAGAGCCTCGCACCCCGCGAAATGGTCCAGCAGGGACAGCTGGAACGAGGATCTGGTGAGCAGCAGGTTCTGGTGCTGCGAATGGATGTCTATAAGGTAAGATGCCAATTCACCCAGAAGCCCCGTGGAGACGGGTTCGTCGTTGAGAAAACTGCGGGATCTGCCGCTCCGGTTCACGACCCTTCTTATCAGAAGGCTTCCGCCCTCGGCGTCCAGGTCGTTTTCCCTTAGGAAGTTTTCAAGTCCTTCCCCGGCACTTTCCACGTCGAATTCGCCCTCCACTACCAGACTGTCGGCGTTTTCCGCGATGAGGGCGGCGTCAGCCTTCACTCCGGTAAGCAGCGACAGGGCGCCCAGCAGAATGGATTTGCCGGCGCCGGTCTGCCCCGTAATGATGATAAGACCCTCTGGAAAAGTGATGTCCAGAGAGTCTATCAACACGTAGTTTTCGACGTGTAAGGATTTGAGCATAATTACTTTATGTTCTCGTCGGTGTGTGCCTTGCGATATACAAGCTCACCGTTCTCGTATTCCGAGATGGCTATAAGGTCAGGTTTAGGCTGACGCTCATAGTACTTGGAGATTTCTATCTGCTCCTTGTTCTCGAACACTTCGTCCATATTGTCACGCTCGTTCTTGAATTCCTCAAGCTTGCGGGTGATTTCCTTCTTCTCGGCAAGTGAGATCTGATTGGCCCTCTTGGAGAGGATGACCACGGTCTCATAGAGATTGCCTGTCTCTTTTACCAGATCACGCGTGTCACGGGTGATGGTGTTTGTAGGTACTTTCTTGATATCCATATTCAGTTTTTTCGTTCTATGAGTTGTACGGAAGCGGTGTTCCGTAAAGTTTCAAAAAAATTATTTCTTCCTCACCTTCGAGTAAAGTCCGTCCAGCTCCCTGCGGTGCTTCGACTCCGGATATTCCTCGATGAAGTTGAGATAGTCGTCCACGAACACCAGATATCTCTCCTTCTGCTTGGCCTGCACGCTAAGTCGCGCGTAGTTGTAGGATGACATCGTGGTGTAGTAGAGAATCTCCTCGCGGTAGCGGTTCTCGGCGTCGTCCTTGAGCACGTTCTTCAGCGCCACGCGGGCGGCCTTGTAGTCCTCCATCGTGTAATAGAGCTTCGCGTTCTCGTAGGCCTTCCTGTCCAGCCTCTCCTCCAGCTCGTCCAGCATACGGTTGCAGATGGCCACATTCGGAGAAGTGATGTGGGCGGTCTTGTATTCGCTTATGGCCTTGATGGCCTTGTAGGTAGGGGCCTGGTCAAGCTCGTAGCGGAGCGTGCTGCGGTAGAGGCAGTCTATCCTGAGGAACTCGGCGTTCTCCGCGAACGGACTTGCCGGGTAGTTCTGGAGGAAATGGTCCAGGTTCGACTCTGCGGTGTAGTAGTCCTTCTGGTTGTAGTTGCTCAGGGCCCAGTAGAAGTTCACTGTGTCGTCCTGGGCAGTGCCCTGGGTGAGCATCGCGAGGGACTCGAAGAGCTGTGCCGCCTTGGCGTACCTGCCCTTGTTGAAATAGTCGAACGCCGCGCTGTACTTGGCCTGGGTGTCGCTTCCGGCCAACAGTTCCTCATACTGGGATTTGCATCCCGCGGCCAGAGCCACCGCTATGACTGCTGCCGTGAAAATTCTGTTATAGTTCATTCTTGATGTATTTTTCTGCTTCAAGTGCGGCTCTGCATCCGTCTGCCGCCGCCGTAATGGCCTGCCTGAAATCGGTGTCCCGCACGTCTCCGGCCACGAACACTCCCTTGACGGAAGTCTTCACGCCGTCGGACAGGATATACCCTTCCGGGGACAGTTCCAGCGCTCCTGCGAGCCATTCGGTGTTCGGGTGTCTGCCAATCGCCAGGAAAAAGCCGTCGATCTTTATTTCAAAAACCTCGCCATCCCGTTCGAGCCGCGCTCCGGTCACTCCCATCGCGTTCCCGAGGATCTCCCTGGTCACGCTTCCGAAGAGGATTTCTATATTGGCCCGTGAGGCTACGCGCTTTTTCATCTCCTCCGAAGCGCGAAGGTAGGGCTTTCTTACTATCATATAGACCTTTTTCGCGATGCCGCTAAGGTACAGGGCTTCTTCGCAGGCGGTGTCTCCTCCTCCCACCACGGCTACGGTCCTGTCGCGGTAGAAGAATCCGTCGCAGGTGGCGCAGGCAGATACCCCCATCCCGCGGAACTTCTTCTCGCTTTCCAGGTCCAAATACTTGGCACTCGCCCCTGTGGCTATTATAAGCGTCTGATAATGAAGCGTGTCGCCGTTCTGAAGGGTGACGGTCCGGGCCTTGAGATCGCTCCCGGTGACGCTTCCGCTCAGGATGGTCGTGCCCAGACCCAGGGCCTGCTTTCGCATATTGTCCATAAGGTCGAGGGCATTGATGCCTTCGGCGAATCCCGGATAATTCTCTATCCTGGAGGTGGTGGTGAGCTGTCCGCCCGGTTCAGGCCCTTCCACGAGGGTCGGCGAGAGCGCGGCACGGCAGGCATAGATGGCTGCGGTGTAACCAGCAGGACCTCCTCCTATTATAAGACACTTGATGCTGTCCATAACCTATATCAGTTCGCACAGCAGGGTGGCCTGCGTGCAGTCCTTGACTTTTACTTTAACATAATCTCCGGCCTTGTGGACGGAATCGTTCCATACGCACATCTTGTTCGTGCCGGTGCGGCCAGACAGCTGGCCTTCGCCTTTCTTCGAGCTGCCTTCCACGAGCACCTCGAAGGTCTTGCCGAGGTCCTTCCTGTTGCTTTCGAGCGACAGGGTGTTCTGAAGGGCGATTATCTCGTTAAGACGCCTGGTCTTTTCTTCCAGGGACACGTCGTCGGGGTATTTTTTCGCCGCGAGAGTGCCCGGGCGCTCGGAATAGTAGAACATATAGGCGGCGTCGAACCCCACTTCGCGGAAAAGCGAGAGCGTGTCCTCGTGGTCCTGCTGCGTCTCGGAGCAGAATCCGGCTATCACGTCCGTGGTGATGGCGCAGTCCGGGATGAGCTCGCGGATTCTGGCCACCCGGTCGAGATACCACTGCCTGGTGTAGCGCCTTCTCATCTTCTCCAGTATGCGGTCCGACCCGGATTGTACGGGAAGATGTATGTGGTGGCAGATGTTGGGGTACCTGGCCATGGTTTCCAGTACCTCGTCGGATATGTCCTGGGGGTTGGATGTGGAGAAACGCACTCTCATGGAAGGATTTACCTGCGCCACCAGTTCCAGCAGACGGGCGAATGTAACATCCTCGAACCTGTACGAATCCACGTTCTGGCCCAGCAGGGTCACCTCTTTGTAACCGCGCTCCGCACAGTCGCAGGCTTCCCGCACTATGCTGTGAGGGTCGCGGCTGCGTTCCACCCCGCGGGTGTATGGTACCACGCAGTAGGAACAAACGTTGTTGCATCCGCGCATTATGGATATGAATGCGCTGACTCCGTTCCTGTCTG
>CAYMDZ010000030.1:0-1129 GCA_964389355.1 uncultured Muribaculaceae bacterium
CGAAGACTATCTCGTAGAAATCCGGCGACGCGCCGTTGCGCAGAGACACCGCCACCTGAGCGCCCTGTACACCCTCGCAGGCCTGCACGGCGTTGTTCAGCAGATTGACGAACACGCGCACCAGCTGCGGACGCGGAGCGCTGATCTCCACTCCCGGAAGGCCCAGGTAGATGAATTCCACGCCGGGACGGTTGTCATACAGGGCCACTTCCTCGCGCAGAAGATCGTCCAGTTCCACGGTCACAGGCTCCTCGGAATACAGCTTGGCGAAATCCGAGAACTGATTGGCCGTCTCGGTGAGCACGTGGATATGGTCGAGCAGAACGGTGGCCATGGCGTCGAACTTCTCCTCCCAGGCAGGGTCGCCGTTGGCCTTCAGACGCTGTACCCTCTGGATCTGCAACTGCATAGGGGTGAGCGGGTTCTTGATCTCGTGCGCCACGTTGCGGGCCATTTCGCTCCAGGCCTTGTCGCGCTCGGCCTGCGCCAGAACGCGGCTGCTGCGGGTCAGGTCGTCCACCATACGGTTATAGGAGCGGATGATGTCCATAATCTCGTCCTCGTTCTTATACACTGTGCTGTCGATCTTCTCTATCTTGCCGGAGCGCATCTTGCGGCTCATAAGCGATAGCGGGCGGAAGGTTCTGTCGATGATGGCGGACACCGCGATGGAGGAGATGAGCACCAGTATCAGGAATACCACGACCACATTGACGGCGTGCATCACTGCGTCGAACTGGAACTCGTTGCCGGTGTCGGTGTAAGGCGAGGCGAGAAATGCGACCACATCGCCGCCCGCCCCCATTATAGGGGCGTACAGCACATAGAGTTCCCTGCGCTGCAGTTTCTTCGAATGTATGCAGAATCCTTCGTTAAGGTATTTCAGATGGTAGAACGGTTCCTCGTCCATACGGTAGCCCAGGATGCCCCTTTCGAGAAGGGACGGGGCCGTGGTCATCGCCACCTTGCCGTCGGCGCGGTAGAGTGTGATGTCGGATGCGGTATTGTCGCTGACCCTTCGGAGCAGGTCCATAGTCTCGCGCGAAGTGAGTTCGGACGGCGAAGTGACGGTCCTGAGCGAGTTCTGTATCTGATAGCGGATGGAGTTGATCTTGTCGGACATCATCCT
>CAYMDZ010000030.1:1229-2323 GCA_964389355.1 uncultured Muribaculaceae bacterium
CCCTTGAAATAGCGTCTGTCCCCGCCCTTGTACATCGCGTACGAATAGCGGCTCGGGATGCCGGAAGACGACCAGCTGTCCAGAAGCATGCTGAGCGAATGCTTGTTCGGGTATTTCGGTTCAAGCTCTATCTCGACCGAAGTCTGGCCGCTGTCGGCGTGGTAATACTGGAACGTGGCCACATAGCGGCAAGGCTGGTCCTGAACCGGGGCGAACCTGAACCGCGAGCCGGATTCTATCTGCACGCCGTCCTCTGAAGACGATGACACCCGTTCCCTGCCGGCGCTGACGTTCACATCATAGATGTTCAGATATCTGAACAGGTATTTCTCCGATATTCTGTTACGTGCGAGGGCCAATTCTTCCGGCCCGTCGGACGCGTGGGCCACCAGCTCGTCCTGGGCTATCTGACGCTCGGCCCTGCGCAGCGAAGCCTCCAGATCAAAGTCGCGGGCATTGGACAGGGACTCGGCCCACGAAGCCGCGCGTATCTCCTCCCTCTGGAATCCGATTACTCCGGACACGGCCACGCAGAATATGGCCGCGACTGCGGAATAGATCACCACACCCGTACGGCTCAGTACGCGCACACGCCTGTGGAAAAGCTTCAGCCACAGCGGCTGCAGCAGGTCAAGCAGCAGCGCAACGGACACGATCACCGCAAACAGGGCGGCATAGACCGTAAGGGTATCCAGATTCAGCGCCCAGATCTTGTACAGGTCAATGGTTATGTGGGTATAGACCGTTATCTTGTAGATGGAAATGTATGTAAACCATACCAGGAACACTATATATGCTCCCACCAGAACACTTCCGACGACTCTCTGCCAACGCTTTCGCAGATGATGCCACAGGTCGTGCCTGCAGACGTAAAGTCCGTAGGAGATGATCAGCGTAATGACGGATATGATGAGGATGCTGATGATCTGGGTCAGCTCACCGTGAATGACAGGATAGCGGTGATAGGTCGCCCAGGCGAATCCGAGAAGTATGGTGATGGCCGCGGCCGCGTTCCGAAGCGAAGGACGGGAGCGGAGCGACACCAGCACGGCGGCGACGAACAGAAGATAGGCCAGCCACACGGACTGCGCCGG
>CAYMDZ010000030.1:2423-7921 GCA_964389355.1 uncultured Muribaculaceae bacterium
GTTTTCTGCGGACACATATACGCATACGCGAACAGCACCAGTGAAAGCGCCATCAGTACAGAATACAGAATCTTGCCGTTGCGTGGATTTTTCATTCGTGGTGATATGATTCTCCTTTTATTATGGTAAAGGCCCGATACAGCTGTTCCACAAAAATCGTGCGGACCATCTGATGCGAAAAGGTCATCTTCGAAAGCGAGATCTTCGAATCCGCCCTGTCATACACTTCCTGCGAAAATCCGTACGCTCCGCCTATGACGAAGACGATGTCGCGCGGGCTGCGGGCCATCCTGTTCTCCAGAAAGGAAGCGAATTCCACGGAGCGGAATTCACGTCCGTGTTCGTCCAGAAGTATGACCTCGTCGTTGTCCCTGACGGATTTGAGGATGGATTTGCCTTCAGTCGTCTTGATCTGCTCGCGGGAAAGGGAACTCGCGTTCTTCAATTCCGGGATCTCCCTTATTTCAAAGCTTATGTAATGGCGAAGCCTGGAAGCATAGACTTCCAGGCCTTCGTTAACCCATTTGATATCAGTCTTCCCGACTGTGAGAAGCGTTATCTTCACTTCCGGTTAGACTCTCTGTCCGTATGAACGGTCAGTAGTGTTCACGGTGATCACGTCTCCCTGGTTGATGAAGAGAGGGACCATGATCTTCGCGCCGGTCTCGAGGGTGACTTCCTTGAGAGCTGAGGTGGAAGCGGTGTTGCCCTTCACTGCAGGTTCAGCGTAGGTAACCTCGAGGGTTACGTATGTAGGAAGTTCGCAGGTGAGGCATCTTTCGTCCTCGCCGGTTACGAACATCATCTCGACGTGCTGTCCGTCCTTCATAAGGTCGGCGTTCTCGATGACCTCCTTAGGGAGTTTGATCTGCTCGTATGTCTCTTCGTGCATGAAGTTGAATCCGTCTTCCTCAGCGTAAAGGAACTGGTATGGACGGCGCTCAACCTCGATGGTCTCGATCTTGGCGCCTGCGGTGAAGGTGTTCTCCAGGATGCGGCCGTTCTCCAGGTTGCGGAGTTTGGTCTTCACGAAAGCGGGGCCCTTGCCAGGCTTTACGTGCTGGAACCACACGATCATACAAGGTTTGTCGTTAAACTTAAGGTAAAGTCCGTTTTTAAAATCAGCTGTTGTTGCCATAAAATATATCTGTATAAATAATTATCCGTAAAAAACGTGCAAATATAATAAAAATCAATATAATCTCAATTCTACCCGAAGTTATCAATTTTTACCAAATCGAAAGACTGGTGAATTTTCTCCAGAGCTGACACGGGCTGCAGATTTCCGCAGCGTTTGCCCGTATAGGGTCGCGAAGCGACAGCGAAGGAAACTGCAGACCCGTGTCAGATCCATATATCAAGTAATTACAACGAACCGATATAATCCGCGATCTGGTCGAGAAGCCAGCGGGGAGTGGACGTCGCACCGCTTATTCCCACCCTGTCGTCGGACCTGAACCACGCCGGCTGGATCTCCGAGATCCCTCCCACCTGATAACTCCGGATGTTAACGCTCTTGCAAAGCGACGAAAGCACCTTCCCGTTCGAGCTCGACCTGCCGGACACGAACACTATCACGTCGTGCGCGGCCGCAAATTCCTTCAGCTCCTCATAACGCCCCTTCACCTGCGAGCAGATGGTCTGATGCACCTTCAGTTTCGCCAGCCGCGCCCCGAGCAGTTCGCTCACCTGCGCATATTCGGCCGGACTCTTGGTGGTCTGCGAGAACATCTCGCACTCGCCCTGAGGATCGAGGCTGTCTGCCAATTGGCGCGCATCATCTATATTCTCTATCACGTGCACGCGCGAGGCATCCACCTGACCGACGAGGCCAAGCACCTCCGGATGGCCTTTCTTGCCGAAAATGATGACCGTGCCCACGGCCTGGCGAATCTTCTTCTGAATACCGAGAACCACAGGACAGGTACAATCTATAATATTGAAACCCAGACGCTTGAGCGTATCATAAGTGGCAGGGGGCTGACCGTGTGCGCGGATGAGGATGTTCTCCCCTGCTGCATCCTTGATATCATCCAGGTCATCCTCGTCCAGAGCCACCAGGCCCATCGCGGAAAGCCTGCCTATTTCAGATTCATTGTGAACTATCTCTCCCAGAGAATACAAATGCGTGTTTTTTCCGTCCGACAGGAATTTCTCCGCGGTGCCGATGGTCTTGATGACACCTCCGCAAAACCCGGCCTTGGAATCGATCTCTACCCTAATCATACAGTTTGTAGATCCCCCTGATCAGGCCCTTGGCCCATTCCACCTCTTCCTTGAGCGTCATGTCGGAATTGTCCAGCTCGTACGAATCCACGGGACGGCGAAGAGGCGAAGTCTCGCGGTGCGAATCTATGTAGTCACGCTCGCGAAGATTGGCCTTGACCTCGTCGAGCGAAGGGTTGAGCCCCTTCGAGATCATCTCGTCGTAGCGGCGTTTGGCACGCACATCCTCGCTGGCTGTCATGAAAAGCTTGATCTGGGCGTTCGGGAACACGGTCGTGCCGATGTCGCGTCCGTCCATCACCACCCTGCCGTCACTGGCGAGAAAATGGAGCTTTTCATCCACGAATTCCCTTACATAAGGCACTGTGGCTATGGGGCTTACCTGGGAAGACACTTTCATTCCGCGTATCTCGGCCTCTATGCATCTGTCCCCTGTGTAGAGCTTGCCCGCAGGCCCGAACCGAAGGTCGAGACCGGCGAGAGCCTCCTTGAGGCCGTCGCTGATGACATTGGCCTCAGTGATATAGCCGTTCTCCTGCGCGAACAGGGTGACTCCGCGGTAGAGGGCCCCGGAATCCAGATACAGAAGGTCCAGGTCCCGCGCCAGAAGTTTGGCAAAGGAACTTTTGCCCGTGGACGAATATCCGTCGACTGCGACTATTATGTTAGGAACGGTCATACGTAATCTTCTATGTTTTTGACACTTATCTCATCGTCTCCGAGGATGAGAAGCCTTTCCACCACGTTCCTGAGCTCACGGATGTTGCCCTTCCAGGAACGCTGCTGCAGGTATTCCACAGCCTCATGGCTGAAGGCCTTGCGCGGAAGCGCGGTCTCCTGGCAGATCTGTTTGACGAAGTAGTCCACCAGAAGCGGAATGTCGGTCTTGCGCTCGTCCAGACTTGGCACCTTGATCACTATGACGCTGAGCCTGTGGTAAAGGTCCTCACGGAAATTCCCGGCTTCGATCTCCTTGCGCAGGTCCTTGTTCGTGGCGGCTATCACCCTGACATCCACCTTGATGTCGGCGTCGCTGCCCACGCGGGAGAGTTTGTTCTCCTGAAGCACCCGGAGCACCTTGGCCTGTGCGGACAGGGACATGTCCCCTATCTCATCCAGAAACAGCGTACCGCCGTCGGCCTGTTCGAATTTGCCCTTGTGCTGTCTGATGGCGGAGGTAAAGGACCCCTCCTCGTGACCGAAAAGCTCGCTTTCAATGAGTTCCGAAGGTATGGCCGCGCAGTTCACCTCTATGTAAGGCGCCGCGCTTCTGTCGCTCTGGGCGTGCAGGCTCCTGGCCACCAGTTCCTTGCCGGATCCGTTCGGTCCGGTGATAAGTACCCTGGCGGGGGTCGGTGCCACCTTGGCAATCATATCCCGCACGTGCTGCATGGCTTCGGAGCCGCCTATCATCTCGGTGCCGCCGAAGACCTTTTTCTTCAGAAGCCTGTTCTGCGAAGTCAGTGCGCCCTTGTCGGTGGCGTTCCTGATGGTGATCAGCACCCTGTTAAGGTCCAGGGGCTTCTCTATGAAATCGAACGCGCCCTTCTTGATACAGTCCACAGCCGTGTCTATATCGGCGTGGCCGGAGATCATAACTATCGGTGCATCAATGCCTTCCCTGATGAGTTTGGAGAGGAGCTCCACCCCGTCCATCTGAGGCATCTTGATGTCGGAAAATATCACGTCATAATGGGACGACGTGGCCAGTTTCTCCCCTGCCAGACCGTCCTCGGCTATGTCCAAGCTGTATCCCTCCTCCGTCAGAATCTCCTTCAGGGAGTTGCGGATCGAGCGTTCGTCATCTATAACAAGAATTCTCATAATTATTCTCTGTTTTCTGCCAATCTGGCCTCATGCTCAGCCTGTGCCCTCTGCACGCTGACGGAGCGCTTGAGCACAAATCCGGCGCCCAGATATTTGGTGCGCACATCCTCGTCCGCCGCCAGTGAAGCAGGAGTACCTTCCTGAAGGATGGTGCCTTCGTAAAGCAGATATGCCCTGTCGGTGATGGCCAGCGTCTCGCCCACGTTGTGGTCAGTGATGATGACGCCGATGTTCTTGTATTTGAGTTTGGCGATAATGTACTGGATGTCCTCCACGGCGATAGGGTCCACACCGGCGAAAGGCTCGTCAAGCAGAATGAACTTCGGGTCTATGGCCAATGCGCGCGCGATCTCACAGCGCCTTCTCTCTCCTCCGGAGAGCTGTATGCCAAGCGATTTGCGCACCTTCGAGAGATTGAACTCGCTGATCAGCTCCTCGAGCCTCTCCTCCCTCTGCTTCTTCGGAATGCCCTTCATCTCCATGACGGACAGGATGTTGTTCTCCACGGACATCTTCCTGAACACGGAAGCGTCCTGCGGGAGGTATCCCACACCCAGCTGGGCGCGCTTGTACATAGGGAGCTTGGTTATCTCCCTGTCGTCCAGGAATACCTGACCCCCGTTAGGAACTATCTGTCCTGTAATCATATAGAAACTCGTGGTCTTGCCCGCGCCGTTAGGCCCGAGGAATCCCACGATCTCACCCTGATTCACTTCCATCGACACCCCCTTCACGACCGTACGGATGCCGTATTTCTTCACCAGATTTTCACAACGTAATTTCATACACTACTTTCTTCTTCTACGAGTCAAGTTCGAGGTCTTTGACCAGCTGGCCGATTTCTTCATTATCCTGCATAAGCTTGCGGGCCTTGTCCTGAGCCAGATATATCACGGGCTTGAATTCCTCTTCCGGAAGGACCTCCACCAGGAACTTTATCCTGGAAGAAGACGCCAGTTCGCGCAGTTTGTTCTCCATACGGGTCACGAACTTCTCCTCCAGCCATTTGCGGGTAGCCTCGCTCTCCACCTTGATGGTAAGAAGCCGGGTACCGTTCTCCTCGCCTATGACATACTGCGCCGCAGAGAATATTCCCGCCAGACGGCGGCTGGAAGAATTGGCCTGACAGATGTCTATCAGGGACTTCCACGCCAGCTTCATCTCCTCTTCCGTAGGAAGTTTGTCGGAAGTGTCCGTCGCGGTTTCAGTCTTTTTCACCGCCTGCGCGTCTTCGGTCAGAGCGCCCAGCGACATTCCGCCGGAAGTCCTTCTGGCGCGCGGTCTGGCAGCGGAAGGCTGCTCTGCCGGGGCCGGTTCTGACTGTTGCGGTGCAGGCTGCTCTGCAGCTGCCAGTTCTTCCGGCTTGGCCACCGGAGTTGCAGGAGCAGATGTCGGTTCAGCAGGTCTGGCCGCCGGCTGTACGGCAGATTTCGGGGTCGGCAGAG
>CAYMDZ010000031.1:0-1598 GCA_964389355.1 uncultured Muribaculaceae bacterium
AGAAGGCCTTCTTTAAGGTAACCTGCTCCCTGACAGACTTTTACGAGTCCATTCTGAAGCGTGGTCTCGAACGAGTCCAGAAACTGCTGATCTTCCATCTTATTTTCTGATGCTGCAGTATTCCTTCAGTCCGGCGGCGAGAATGTCCAGGGCCTTCTCCATCTGAGGCACTTCCAGCACGTAGGCCACGCGGATCTGGTTCTTTCCGCATTCCGGATTCTTGTAGAACGAAGCGATAGGGGTCACCATCGTGGTGGCTCCGTCCAGGGTGAAGTCGGTGAGCATCCAGCGGGTGAAATCCTCAGCGTCTTCCACAGGGAGCGATGCGATGGCGTAGAACGCTCCCTTCGGAACAGGGGCGAACACGCCCGGCATCTCGTTGAGCTTGCGCACGGTCAGGTCGCGCCTGCGTATGTATTCCTCCTTTACATCGTCGAAATAGCTCTGCGGGGTGTCAAGCGCTCCGAGCGCAGCGTATTGGCCCAGGAGGGCAGAGGCGGGACTGGCCGAACTTGAGGGCGGCGGCGATCACGTCCCTGTTATGGGAGATGATGCATCCGATGCGCACTCCGCACAGGTTGTAGCGCTTCGACACGCTGTCCACCAGGATTATGTTCTGGTCCAGGTCAGGCAGTTCCAGCGCGCTGAAATGCTTCTGGTCCGTGTAGCAGAATTCGCGGTACACTTCGTCGCATATAAGGAAGAGGTCGTGCCTGCGGCAGAATTCGCCCAGGGCCAGCATCTCCTCCTTCGAGAAGAGCTTGCCGGAAGGGTTGCACGGATTGCTTATCAGCACAGCCTTGGTGCGCGGGGTGAGGACCTTCTCCCATTCCGATATGTCCGGGATGCGGAAGCCTTCCTTTATGTCGCTGTGCACGGCCACCAGATTGATGCCGTTGATGTAGCAGAAGGTCTTGTAGTTCGTGTAGAAAGGCTCCACCACCATGATGTCGTCGCCTTCGTCGGCCACGATCTGAATGGCTTCGGAGAACGCCTCGGTGCCGGCCACATTGATAAGCAGCTCGTCCACGGTGACATCAAGCCCCAGCTTTTTATAGTATTTCTCCACCATATCGCGTCGAAGCTGAAGCAGTCCGGCGGAATTGGTGTAAGGGAAATGGTCCATTTCACGGCATTTGCTGATGATGCCGTCTATCGCGCACTGCGGACTTTTGATGTCCGGAGCGCCTACGTTAAGATGATAGACTTTGGTCCCGCGCGCCTTGGCGGCGTCTGCGAGAGGAACGAGCTTGCGGATAGCCGATGCAGGCATCTGTGCCGCTTTCTTCGAAATGTTCATCTATTTATACTGTTTTGATCAGTTCCATGTCGTGATTTTTCAGGCAGTTCAAGCCCAGGCCCATCTCGGCCGCCTTCAGCTCCATCACCTGGCAGATTTTGCCTGCGGTGAACGGGTCCTCGCTGTGGACGGTGAAGATTATACTGCCTTCGTCAGAGCGGAAGGTCACGGCGTCTTTCCCGAAAGCGATCTCCACCGAGCGGACCACGGCCTCGGCTTGCAGGGGATGGACCCTGTAGGAAGGGTCGGTCTGCGCGGCACGGCTGCGTCTGAGCAGAGCGTCCAGCGAAGGCCTGGC
>CAYMDZ010000031.1:1608-7527 GCA_964389355.1 uncultured Muribaculaceae bacterium
CAGCCCCGCCGCCGGCTCCGAATATCTGTTCGTATCGCGTCTCGAGATAGTTGTCTGCCATTATCTGTTTCTCTTGAACAGCAGCAGGAATGCGGATCCTATAGCCTCGGGAAGCGCGTCAGAAGCCACTTCCGGAATGTTTACCGGTGTATGTGCAGGCACCCAGACGAGTTTCCATACCAGGTAGGCTATGGCTGCCAGGATTACCAGGCACAGAAGGATCTTCGGGAGCGGAGACTTCTTCTTCGGCACGAACGGATCGGCGCCCGGAAGGAGCTTGGGATACTTGGCAAGTGAGGTAAGGGTCGCGCCGAACAGGCTGTTGACGATTACCGAAGAGTTGATGGCCCAGCCGTTGGCATTAAGGATAGGTCCGAGGTTGCGCTTGCGCAGCTTGACCCAGGCGAGGAACATTGACGGGCCGGATATTACCAGGCACAGGCCAATTATTACGAGAAGCAGTGTGTACCAAGGCTTTACGAGGGCGGATACCGCGTTCAGGATGACGCCGGCACCTACTCCCAAACCTGCTGTCAAAGCCACAAGTGTGGTAGGGTCGAACGCCTTCTTGCCCGCTGCGGCTGAGGTGGCTGCACCCGGTGTGCCAGCGTTGTTGGCCACGTCGTTGAGGCCTGTGGTCACTTTGCTTTCCTTCTCGGCTGCGCGCTTGTTGATGCGCTCGCTGATGGCCTTCGAGAATTTCTTGTAAGGGTGGAAGAATGCCTGGCGCACGCTGGTAGGGTTGTCGATGATCTTGGTCACCGTGGCGTCGTAATCGACTCCGTCGCGGTCGTAGAACACGGCGTTCATTCCTACGCTGAGGTTGTCCGTGTCGCCGTTCGTGAGCACTGCGGCGATGTTGGCGGTGCGGCCGGTCTTCTTCGATACGCAGTCGCAGTAGATGATGTACATTCCGCTCAGAGGCGCCATCGTGGCCTGCTTGCCCATGTCGCTGACCTTGATGCAGAGGCCCAGACATCTCTGGTCGATGTAGAGTTTTCCGGCATCGAACACCGCTCTCTGGCCCTTCGTGTAGAAGGCGCCGAAGATCACGAAGTTGTTAAGGAACTCGTAGATGTAGCGGTAAACGAGCACGAGATTGTGCACGTGCTCTATATTGGATGCCTCTTCGCTGAGGGACAGGTCCTTCTCCACGAGGGCGAGAAGGTCGGCCTTCCTGTTGTCAGCGATAAGCTTTTCAACCGTCTCTATGCCAAGCGCTTCGACCTCGGCTCCAGCCTTGCCTTCGCTCCAGGTCCTGTAAGCCGCGAGCTTGCCGGTTATGGCGTTCCACTGCTCGCGTGAGAGGGTCTTGGCCTTAGGATATTCGATGTCCAGCACATTGGCCTTCAGGGTCTCGAATGCGCCGGCCCACACAGGGTTGATGGTGTCGTAGTGGAGGAGCTTTTCGGCGTTCGGGTGTGACAGGGAGTCTGCGGATTCCTTGGCCTGGTCGCTGTCCGGAGCGTATGCGAAGAAGTCGCAGAGGGTGAAGTATGCGTCTATCTGCGCCTTGAGGGCGTCCACTGCGGCAAGTGCCGCTGCGGTGTGCTCCTTGTAAGGCAGGCACTCGTCCGTAAGGCCCTTGTGCCAGTTGGCATAATTTCCGAGGGCGGCGTAGAATGCTTCGATGGTGGCGGCGTCGATGCCGTTCGCTCCGCTTCTGTCGACGAGGGCCGGGAAGCATTTCAGACACGCTTCGATGGCTTCCTTGGCCTCAGGATAGCCTTCTGCCGATGCCGGGATGATGATTCCGTCGCCGTTGAATACCGTTTTTGCGAAGATGGCTGTGGCGTCGGCTGAATCGGCGAGAGTGATGGATGTGGCGTCCTTGCCCAGGCTCTTGAGGATCTGGGCGGCGCTGCGGGCCAGTTTGGCACCTTCTTCGGAGTCGGCGTTGATGGCGTCGAGCGGGAGGGTGTCGCTGCTTTCGAGAAGCAGGTCGCGGTTCTTCAGCAGGCCGGTGATCCATTCGCAGGCCTTGACGACTTCCTTTACGCGGATGCGGCCGTCGTGGTCGCTGTCCATAAGGTTGAGAAATTCCTGGTTGAATTCAAGGCCGGCCACAGGACAGCTGAGCGCGGTCCAAAGCTTCTGGTCCAGTTCTGCGATGTGGGCGATGTCCTCGCCGCTGCTGATGCGTACTCTCGTTACGCCTCCGATGGAACAAAACTTCCACGGGTAAGTGCTGTTGCTCATATTTTTTATATTGTTTGTTGTCTTCGTATGCCTTTGTCCGTAAAGGCCCTCAAAGTTAACAATTCCTGCGGTCCTGCACAAACAAATTTTCTGACAGGGCGGAGTCTTTTCTTCGCTGTCGCTTCGCGACCCTGTACGGGCAAACGCTGCGAAAAGACACCGCCCTGTCAGAATGTCGTCTGGTAGGTCAGTCAATGAAAGTATGAGCGTGATAGGCTTAGTAGTCCGACGGCTTCACGCCGAACATCTCCTTGAAGCATTTGGTGAAGTAGCTGGGAGTGGAGAAGCCTACCGAGTAAGCGACTTCGCTTACCGTGTATCCGCCGCGCTTGAGCATAGCCGCCGCCTTTCTGAGCCTGTAGGCCTTAAGCAGGTCGGTAGGCGCCATTCCGTAGATGGCGTGGATCTTACGGTACAGCTGAACCCTGGACATTCCCAGCGAATCGCTCATCGATTCCACCCTGAATTCGGCGTTCTCATAGGAGCGCTCCAGAATGTCTATCAGCCTGTCCTTGAACAGATCGTCCGCGGAAGGCCTGTTGAAGGATTCGAGTTTCTGATTGGCCAGGATTTCGAGTTCGGCGTTCTTCCTGCGGGCCCTGGCATTCGCGATGAAGGCCAGAAATGCGCTTATAAGAAGAATCACGACCAGGAGGACTGCCAGGAAGAGTGCGGTTTTCACCGATCTGTAGCCGTTTTCTATGCGGTCCAGCTCCTGCCGCTGGTCCTTGATGCGCTTCTGATAGTTGAGAATCTGTTCTGATTGGGTCTTGAGCGTTTCGGCGTTCGTGATGTCCACTATGGACGACTGCAGGGTGTTGTTTTTCTCCACCTGCTCGCCGCGCAGTATCTTCATCGCGGTGCTTATCACGAACTCACCTCCCGGAGGATACAGGAAAGACGCCTCCAGACGCCCGTCCAGCACGGCATCGACTCCGACTATGGCGTCCACGCCTATGAACTTGATGCGCTGCGCGTCTGTCGGGCTCTTTTCCATTATCCCTTCGTAGGCGGCCAATGCCATATCGTCATTGTGCGCGAACACCAGGTCAATTCCGGAATAGCTCGGAATGTCGAGGACTTTGGACTTGGTGGCTTCCGGCAGCCAGTCGCCGTAGATGCTCCGGACCGGATAGTCCCCGTCGACCACGTCCTTAAAGCCGTTGTGCCGTTCGTAGGCAGGGGACGAGCCACGGAGGCCCTGAATTTCCAGAATGGAGCTGCCCTGCGGGAAATGGGCCCTGATGAAGTTGCCCACTCCGCGTCCTATGGCGTAGTTGTCGGCACCTATGTATGTGGTGTATTCTTCCGACAGTATCTTTCTGTCCCAGATTATCGTGGGAATGCCTTTCCTGTAGGCTTCCTCCGCGACGGGCGTTATGGGTTCCGCCTCGTTCGGGGATATAATCAGCAGGTCCACCCTGCGGTCGATGAACTCGCGGATCTGCCGTATCTGTGTCTGCGTGTCGTTATGGGCCTCGCTGATGACCAGGGTCAGATTGGGGTATTTGGACACCTCGGATTCCATCTGGATCATCATTATCTGACGCCATCTGTCATCCGCAGACTGCGAGAAGCCTATGGTATATCTGGAAACGGCATCAGTGTGCTCCTTGCCGAAGCAGGCGCACACTGAAACCAATAGAAATGATAGTAAGACTTTTACCTTATTCAACGTCATTTGTTATGAATATAAGTTCGTCTCCGCTGACAGAGATGATGGATGGTGCATTGAATGCGTTCTCGCCGTCGAGAAGAAGTATCTTCTCTCCTGACCATTCACCTTCAGGAAGTCCTGCATCCCTGTAAACGAGTCCTCCGGTGGTAGCTGAACGGTAGATGGCCATATAGGTGTAGCGTGAAGGATTGTAAACTACGCTCATGTCGTCAACCGGACCGTAGAAGATGCCTGCGGCTGCGGTCTCGTCACCCTTCACCCATTCTGCTCCGTCCCAGTATTCATATTCTGCGGCGTCAGCCACCTTGGCGGAAGCTACTCTGGCTACATAAGCCATAACGTTGCCGTCACCTGCAGGGGAACCGAACATATATACATAGTTGTCCTTGAGCAGGTATGAAGCCTTGACGAAGTTGCCGTCCACATTCCACTGGGCGTCAGCCTTGGTCCAGGTCTTTCCGTCCGTGCAGACTGCAAGTCCGGCCTCGGACGCTGTCCAGGTGGAATCCTTGTCTGCGGCTGCTACAGGAACATAGTAGCGGACAGCCTTGATGTCACCTGCAGTAACGCCGCCTGTAGGAACGCATGCAGACTCGAATACAGGGTCAGTGTTCACTGTGATGAACTTCAGACCGTTTGCGGCTGAACCTGTGGTCTGTGCATATACGCCTGTGATGGTGTTGCCTTCAGCGTCAACCGCGTCGGAAAGTACTGCAGAAACCGTTCCGTCAGCCTCGTTCCATGCGATGACTTTGCCGAAGGACTTGATCTCGTTGTATGAAGCGTTGGTGGCTGTTGAAGCGACATTCTCCACATTTTCAGGGATGAAGGTGTCGTTGTTGGTTCCGGTAGGGATGACCTTGAGGCAGTCAAGCTCGAGCCAGAGGTTGTACCAGCACCATCCGCCGAAGAATGCGTCCACCTTGGTGTCGTCCACATTGGCAAGCGTATAGCTGTATTCCTGCCATTCGGTGCCCACACCCTCCTGTTTCAGGTTCTGGTCGTGTCCTTCGGTTCCTCTGAATCCCATGTAGGCATTGAGGGCGTTCCATGCGCCGCGGTAGCTGAGGGTGAAGGTGTAGGAAGCGTTTTTCTTCACGCAGATGCTCTGAACAGCCACGTCTCTCCAGCCGTCCACGTTGCAGTCAGCATGGATGGTGCGCTGTCCTGCATAAGCCGTTTCAGCCTCCGAATCCCACTCCGGAAGATAGAAGAGCGATTTTGATTTCCAGTTTTCGTCGCCGATGAAGCGCTCGAAGCCGCCGTCGGTAAGCATATTGAATCCGTCCGGATCCACGGCGATGCCGGCCTTGAAAAGGCTTACGGAAAGCTGAGTCGGATTAGGATTTTCCTTCTGTTCTGTACCGTTCTCCTTTCCGCAGGAAACCGCTACCAGCGCAGCCGAAGCCGCAAGAATGAGTAAACTTGTTTTTTTCATGATCTGAAAAATTTAATTGATTGGTTACTATTTGTTTGTAAGAATAATATCGTCTATTATGACGGACAGCCCGGCCGCGCCCCACGTTCCGAAGAACACGTCGCACGAGGTGTTGTCAGCGGAATTGAACTGTACCTTTATCTGAGTCCATTCGTCGGTTTTGAGCGCCGGATTCGTATCGCAGATCTTCCCGTCAGGAAGCCGCACGCCCAGATAGGACTGTGTGCTGCCCTCAACGCTGGACTTGGCCCAGCCGGTGAGGGTATAGTCAGTGTTCCTGTGCAGGTATATCTTCTGCACGCAGGCATCCTTCCATACTCCGTCTGTAGTGTTGGCGAGTTTGCAGGCCAATTTGCCGCTGTGCGCGTCCCTGGTGGTGGTGCAGTTCTCCGTGCCTGTCCAGAGCGTTCTGTAGCCGATGGACTGGTTCGAATCGTACTCGAATCCGCTCTCCCACACCATATTGAAGCCCCTTTCGAGGCCCTGCAGCTTCGCGTGCCAGAGGTGTATGTGCCAGGTGTCGTAGCCCTTTCCGGAATCGGTTACGGACGACAGTACGTACCAGAGGTCTTTCCCGTCACAGAACCATGGGTGGATTGAAGGA
>CAYMDZ010000032.1:0-7368 GCA_964389355.1 uncultured Muribaculaceae bacterium
GACGAGTGGATGGGCTGGCTTGACGGCGGCGCCATCGACGAACTCCGTCTTTACAACCGCGCTCTTACCGCTGATGAGGCTGCAGAGCTTTACAGTGAGGAAAGTGCAATTGTCAATGAATAAGTCAAATGTGCAGGCGGGCCTTCCCGGGTCCGCCTGCATTTAAAAACTACTGATGAAAAAGATTATATTTCTGGCACTTCTGGCCCTGATGTCTTCCTGCAGACAGAACTCTTCCGAAGAGGAAGAGATCGCCCCGAACGCAGAGGTGATGTCGCTCTGCTACAACGGGAAATACATCTCCATGAGCAAGGTTCTTACCGGGGTGAGCGCGGACGCCGAGTTCGTGTTCAATTTCACCAAGGACCTGAATGCGGACAGGCTGGATCTGGACCGGATAGGCTGCAGCGGGACTTCCATTTCGAACTTTGACTTCTTCGTGGACGGAAAGGATCTGCACGTCAAGGCTAACACTGCGCTGCCGTATCTTAAGAAACTCACCCTGCGTTTCTATGCAGGAAAGAATCTCGGGGTCAATCTTACCGAGAATTTCAGTTTTTCGTTCATCACGGCGTACGATCCTTCCGACAAGTTCGAAAGAATCAGCGACGATGAACTTTTCGAGAAAGTCCAGAAGAGGGCGTTCTCGTATTTCTGGGACTATGCCCATCCGACCAGCGGACTTTCACGCGAAAGGCTTGGTTCGGAGAACACCGTTACTTCCGGAGGCTCCGGGTTCGGTGTGATGACTATCCCCGTGGGTGTCGAGAGGGGATGGATTACCCGCGCCGAGGGTGCGGAACGGACACTCAAGATCGTGACCTTCCTGGGCGAGAAGGCCCAGCGCTTCCACGGCGCGTGGTCACATTGGCTTAACGGACAGACAGGAGAGGCTATAGCGTTCAGCACCTATGACGACGGTGCCGATCTGGTGGAAACCTCCTTTATGATACAGGGCTTGCTCGCTGTAAAGGAATACTTTACGCAGGACAATGCCACGGAAAACGAAATACGCACGCGCATCCAGAAACTCTGGGAAGAGGTCGAGTGGACCTGGTTCCAGAGGGACGGGCAGAAGAAACTTTACTGGCACTGGTCCCCGAACCACGGCTGGAAGATGAATATGCCTATTACGGGCTGGAACGAGGCTCTTATCGTGTACATACTTGCGGCTTCGTCCCCGACTTATCCCATAAGCAAGGATGTGTATGACTCAGGCTGGGCAGGCAACGGCTCCATCAGCTTCAATGCCAAGTCTCCGCTCTTTTTCGCCCACTACTCCTTTATGGGCCTCGACCCGCGCAATCTGTCGGACAAATACGGCAACTACTGGGACATCAACACCACGCAGGCGAAGACCAACTATGAGTATTGTGCCAACCATACCGGCACCTACGGCTACAGTTCGCAGTGCTGGGGCCTGACGGCATCGGACTACTACGACGGCTACACCGCCTCTTCACCTGCCAATGATACCGGCACGGTGGCTCCTACCGCGGCGCTCGGATCTTTCCCTTATGTGCCTGAACAGGCCAAGGCGGCTATGGAGTTCTTCTATTATACGCTCGGCGACAAGCTCTGGGGAACTTATGGATTCAGGGACGCCTTCGCGCTTAAGGAATGCTGGTTCGCATCGTCCTACATAGCCATAGACGAAGGCCCTGTCGTGGTGATGATGGAAAATTACAGGACCGGGCTGCTCTGGGACTGCTTTATGAAGAACCCTGACGTCCGCAAGGGACTTGACAGACTCGGATTTACATACTAAAACTCATACTTACAGATGAAAAAGATACTTGGACTCTCCGCTCTGGCGCTTCTGTGCGCTTCCTGCGCCACCGACGGCGGGCGTAACGGCGGGATGGAGCCATTCATAGACTCCCTGATGAAGAAGATGACCGTCGAGGAGAAAATCGGCCAGCTCAATCTTCCCGTGGCGGGAACCATAGTCACCGGCGAAGGGAAGAGCGTGAATGTGGACGACAGGATCGCGGCCGGCGAAGTAGGAGGCCTTTTCAATGTGAAGGGCGCCGCGGAGATCCGCAGATACCAGCAGATAGCGGTGGAGAAATCGCGGCTTGGCATTCCGCTTATCTTCGGAATGGACGTGATTCACGGCTATGAGACCGTGTTCCCTATTCCTCTGGGACTGGCCTGCTCGTTCGATATGGCGGCAGTGGAGGAGTCTGCGCATATAGCCGCCGCGGAGGCTTCTGCAGACGGTATAGCCTGGACGTACAGCCCTATGGTGGATCTGAGCCGCGATCCGAGGTGGGGACGCGTGAGCGAGGGTAACGGAGAGGACCCGTATCTGAACGCCCGCATCGCCGAGGCTATGGTTTACGGCTATCAGGGCCGTCCGGGTGAGCAGTTTGCCCGCAACGACCAGATTATGGCCTGCGTGAAGCATTTCGCCCTTTACGGCGCAGCTGAGGCTGGACGTGACTACAATACCGTGGATATGTCCCATCAGAGGATGTTCAACGAGTATTTCACCGGATACAAGGCTGCGGCCGACGCCGGCGCAGGCAGTTTTATGGCTTCGTTCAATGTCGTGGACGACGTGCCTGCGAGCGTGAACAGGTGGCTTCTTACCGACGTGCTCCGCGATCAGTGGGGCTGGGACGGATTCGTGGTGTCGGACTACACCGGCGTGCTGGAGTGCATAGCCCACGGGGTGGGGGATTATCACGAGGTGGGCGTCAAGGCCCTCAAGGCAGGTATGGATATGGATATGGTCGCAGAGGCCTTCCTTACTCAGATCAAGTCCGGCATCGAAGCGGGGGAGGTGAGCGTCAAAGAGCTTGATCAGGCCTGCCGCCGTGTGCTCGAGGCTAAATACAAACTTGGCCTGTTCGACGATCCGTACAAGTTCTGCCGCGAGGAAGAGGCTGCCAGGGTGGTACGCTGCGACGAGTTCAAGGCCGCCGCACGCCGCATATCTTCGGAATCCTATGTGCTTCTGAAAAACGAGGGCGTGCTTCCGCTGAAGCGCCGCGGAACGGTCGCTGTGATCGGTCCTCTGGCCAATACCGCCGAGAATATGGCCGGCACCTGGAGCGTGGCGGCGCGTCATTCCGAGTGTGCGACCCTTCTGGAAGGCATAAGGGAAGTGGCCGGCAAGGATGTGAACGTGCTTTATGCAAAGGGCAGCAACCTGTGCTCGGATTACGATCTGGAGATGCGCTCGACTATGTTCGGAAGGGAGCTGCACCGCGACGGAAGGTCTGATTCTCAGCTGCTTGATGAGGCTCTCAGGGTGGCCCGCAGGAGTGATGTGATAGTGGCTGCGCTAGGTGAGTCTTCGGAGATGTCCGGTGAAAGCTCGTCGAGGAGCGACATCAGCATTCCTGACGTGCAGAAGACGCTTCTTAAGGAACTGCTCAAGCTCGGCAAACCTGTAGTGCTGGTGCTTTTCGACGGACGTCCGCTTACCATAGAATGGGAGGCCGAGAATGTGCCGGCCATCCTCAACGTGTGGTTCGGCGGCAGCGAGGCGGCATATTCCATCGCGGATGTGCTTTTCGGTGATGTGAATCCGTCGGGCAAGCTCGCTATGACTTTCCCTAAGAATGTGGGGCAGATTCCTCTCTATTACGACCACAAGAACACCGGACGGCCTCTGGAAGGCGCCGACGGGCAGGGCAAATGGTTCATCAAGTTCAGGTCCAACTACCTGGATGTGGACAATGATCCGGTCTATCCGTTCGGATACGGCCTCAGCTACACCACCTTCGACTACAGTCCTGTGACTCTGTCCGGCGACGTGCTTGATGCCGCCGGAACCCTTACCGCGAGTGTGACGGTGACCAACACCGGCAAGACGGCGGGCAAGGAAGTCGTACAGATGTATATTCAGGATGTTAAGGGCAGCGTGTCGCGTCCAGTACGTGAACTGAAGGGTTTCGAGAAGGTGCTTCTGCAGCCGGGTGAATCCAGGACGGTGACGTTCGAGATCAGCCCCGAGGCTCTCAAGTTCTGGAACCAGCAGATGGAATACGGCGCAGAGCCGGGCGAGTTCAAGGTCTACATAGGCGGCGACTCCACCACACGGAACGAAGCCTCCTTCAGCTTGATATAATTGATCAGTTGCCGTTCTCGCGGTACTGCTTGGGCGTGACGCCGTAGTTCTTCGCGAATTCCCTGTAGAAGTAGGTCTTGCTGTTGAATCCGCAGGCGTACATTATCTGCTGGACGGTCATCGTGGTGGTCTTGAGCAGTTTTTCGGCCTTTTCCATACGCAGCATCCTGATGTACTCGACAGGAGTGGTGTTCAGGCAGCTTTTGAATTTGCGGTACAGCTGCATCTTGCTTACGGATACCTTTTCCGCTATGAAGTCGATGCACAGCTTGTCGCTGTCCATATTCTTGTCTATCACTTCGGTAACCTTCGAGAACAGGGCCTTGTCCTCCTTCGAGATCTCCTCCCCGAGGAATCTGTCCATAGCGGAAAGCGCGGAATTGGAATATTCTATAATGGCGCTGTCGCGGCCCAGAAGATTGGCGATTACGGAATAAAGCATATTCGGATCGAACGGCTTTCCGACGAAGGCGTCCGCACCCTTGTCCAGCGCCAGTTTCCTGTTGTCCTCCGAATTCTCGGATGTGAGCATTACGACGGGAATGTGGCGGTACACTTTGTTCTCCCTGATGGCTCTGAGCAGCTGGAATCCGTCCATTTCCGGCATAATGGCATCGGAAATGACCAGGTCGGGCAGGTTCTTCTCCAGGACGGAGAGCGCCTGTTTTCCGTCCGATGCTTCCGCCGTTACATATCTGTCTGACAGTAGATTTCTGATGAAGCTCCGGATGGCCGGGTCATCGTCCACTATGAGGATGCGTTTCTCGGATGCCGGTCTGGTTTCGTCCGGGACGTTTGCCGGAGCCGTTTCCTCTTCCGGCGTGTCGGCGGTTTCTTCCGGCAGGACGACGGCCGTGTCTGCATTGGCCTGTTCAGGAATCTGCAGCTCAGGCAGTTCGAAGCAGAAGGACGTGTAGGACTGCCCGTCACTGTCTATCCATATCTTTCCCTGCATCAGCTCCACCAGGTTCTTGCACATCGAAAGTCCTATTCCGTTGCTGATCTTACCTTTGCGGATGTCGTTCTCGAAGCGGTCGAGAACCTCGAATCTGTCGAATATGGCTTCCCGCTTTTCTTCCGGGATTCCGATTCCGTAGTTGGTTATGGACACCTTCAGCGTGTTTCCTCCAGTTACTGAGCATTTGACTTTGATCGTGCCTCCCGCGGGGGTGTATTTGGTCGCGTTTGACAGGAGGTTGAAGGTGATTTTCTCGAAGCAGTCCCTGTCGGTTCCCCAGATTATCTCTCCCTCCGGCCACTCGCTGAGAAGCTGTATGGAATTCTTTTCGAGATTTCCCTTGAAATACGCTTCCGTACTGGACAGGGTGTCCAATATGTTGACCTTCTCCGGGTTGAGAGACAGGTGACCCGTCTCGGCCTTGCGGAAGGAGATGATCTGCTGTATGAGGTTCAGCATCCTGGAGCTGTTCGACTCTATGTAGTTAAGGTATTTCTGGCTTTCCGGCGGGATCTGGTTTATGCGCTGCAGCTCCTTGCACGGGCCGTAGATGAGCGTGAGCGAATTGGAGAACTCGTGCGCTATGTTGGTGAAGAATTTCAGCTTGGCTTCGTGTATGTCTATAAGCTTGTTCTTCTCGTCCTCCTTCTCCATTATCTGAAGCTTTTCCTTCCTCCTGGACAGTACGCTCCATACGAGCACTGCGAAGACGAGAAGGCCCAGGGTCCAGAAGGCGAGCTGCGCCCACCATTTCTGGTACCAGTAGGGCAGTACGTCGAGCCTGATGGAGAATATGTCGTCGGACCACACCTTGTCCGAATTGGTATGGCGCACCTCCAGCGTGTATGTGCCGTGGTGCAGGTCGGAAAAGGCAATGCTTTTCGACGTCCCCACGTAATTCCATTCTTTGGACTGGCCCTTGAGCCTGTATGCCAGCTCGCACCTGTCGGAGGCGAGGAAGTCAAGCGTGGCGAATTTGACCGTGAATGCGGGAATGCCCGGTTTTATGACGATCTCCTGCACGCCGTTTTTCTCCTGAACGGCGTCATTGGACCTGGCATTTGACAGATACACTCCGTCCAGATGCAGTTTCGGGAAGGTTTTCGACCGTCTGGTATCCTGCGGCGTGAAGTAGGAAAAACCGTTGTTCCCGCCGAAATATGTGCAGTCCGAGAACGGGCTGATGTAGCAGGCACCGTCTGAAAACTCGTTCCCCTGCAGCCCGTCCTCCTGTGAAAAGCGAGTCTCGGAGACGGGCGTCTGGCTCCGGTCGATGCGGATGAGGCCGTTGTTGGTGCTGACCCAGAGTATCTTTTCTGCATCTTCGGTGATCCCATGTATGCTCGTGTCGTCGATGTGCTTGGATCCGATCTTGTACACCTCGCCTTCGCCGTCACGGCAGTAGAGGCCCAGACTGGTGCCTATCAGAAGATTGCCGTCGGAATCTATGGTCAGGCAGATGATGTCGTTGATGGCGTTGTTGATCTCGTCCGGAAGTTTCACCGGTTCGCGGGTTCCGTCCAGGGAGAACCTCTCCAGTCCGCCGCCTCTCGTGCCGGCCCAGACGTGCCTGTCGTCATCCAGGGCCAATGCGTAAACGATGTTCGAGCGCAGGTCGCCGTTCTCTTTGGTGAAATGCTTTACGGACACTGCCCTGTACGGCCGTCTGGTGCGGTCTATCTTTATCCTGAACAGTCCGTAACCGCTGGTGCCGACCCAGATCACGTTTCTCTGGGTCTGGAGTATGGAATAAACCGAGGCGACGGTCAGGCTGTCCGGCAGCTGCAGGGCGTGTATGGCCTGGTTGCCTTTGTCTATATATTCTATGCCTTTGCCGTCGGTCCCCGCCCATATCACCTCGTCGCCTTCGAACAGGGAATAGACGTTGTCGTCGTTAAGACCGTTTCGCGTGGAGAATTTCCTGCTTTTCGAAGGATCCGACAGGTCAAGCTGGATGATGCCGTTGCCTTTGGTCCCCACCCAGAGCCTTCCCGGCATCTCTTCGTAGAAGGTTCGAACGGCGCAGTTGGCAAATGAGGATATGTCTTTTCCGGATATTGAACGGAACGGGGTCTCCATACTGGAAATCAGGGCCACGCCGGACATATCCGTGCCCACCCACACTATCTGATCGCGGTCCTTGAGCAGCGAAAATATCTGGATGTTCTCCAGAAGCCGGGTATATGTGCCGTCCGAATACTCGAAAAGCCCGCAGTCCGTGCCTATAAGAATTGTACCGGAGGAATCGTCGATGAAGGTGATGCGTTTTACCTGTCCGGGCAGAGTCAGAGTTCTCTTTACGGTTCTTTTCTGAATGTCGATTTCCTTC
>CAYMDZ010000033.1:0-7118 GCA_964389355.1 uncultured Muribaculaceae bacterium
TCGAACAACCTGGGCGAGGAGCCTCAAACCATCGCCCTCACTCTTCCGGAGGGCGTGAACTGGCCGGGCACGAGCTCGAATGTCTATACCTATGCCAAGTCTGACGGGTCTCTGATTCAGGTCGGGGACTCTTTCTATCTGGACACCATCGAGGAATCGGAGTTCAGGGCGCTGTCCGGGCAGACGGTCACCGTATCGTATGATTCGGAAAGCGCGCTGGTATCGCAGACGCTGACATTGGCAGACCTGACAAGCGTGAACGGCACTGATGTGACTCTGGACTGCCCGTATCTCTTCTTCGAGGACTTCTCGACGGTGGAAAGCTTCAATTCCGGGGACAAGCATTCTGCGTCGAATATAGGAAGCAAGGACCCTAAGGTGTTCAACGGCTGGAGCGTGGCCAGGGCAGGCGCCCAGGCTGGAACTGCGATAAGGCTTGCCGCCCACAGAGAGTGGTTTGAAAATTATCCGGCCAGGGGCGATTCGCCGTTCCTCAGCGGTCTGAAGGAGGGCAAGACGGTCAGCCTCGACGTGCAGTTCAATTATTCTATGGGCCGCGAAGAAGGCGGTCTAGGATCCGGAACCAACGCCTCGCAGACCGTATATCTCGGATACATCACTACGAGCGACAATCTTAAGAGCGATGATGAAACCGGCACCTGGAAGAGCAACTTCGAACTTAACGAGACCACCGGCTCATATACGAACATAAATCATCTGTCCCAGACGACCCTTGCCGATGTTCAGGCGCCTATCCGCCTGAGCTGGCGCACGATCACTCCGACTTACGCGGCGACCACCAACAGCACCTGCTGGTTATATATTGACAACGTTAAAGTGAAAATAATCAAATAATTATGATAAAAATGAAAAAATCTGTCACTCTTTTGAGTTTGATTCTGGCGGCAGTGTCCTGCTCCCGGAATCAGGACAGCAGCATCGGATTTGTCAGCCTGGCTGTAGAATCCGACGAGTCTGTCGCAGAAGTCACGAAGAGCAACGTGTCGGATTACACGACCCTGCCTTCAGCAGATGACTTCTCTCTGGTGATCAGCGACGCTTCCGGAAGCTCCATCTATTCCGGCGCGCTGAAAGACTACAGCAGCGCCACCGCCATCAAGGTGGGCAGCTACACTGCAGTCGCTTCCTACGGTTCGAGCTCGGACGAAGGTTTCGGAAAGCCGTATTTCAGCGGCTCCAGCACCTTTACGGTGGCGCAGGGCACCACGACCCCGGTCGTCATCCCCGTGTCGCTTGCCAATTGCATAGTCAAACTGGCCTACACATCCGATTTCACCGCCTACTACACTGACTACAGCTTCACCCTCACCACGGGCGCAGACACCGAGATTCAGTTCCCCAAGACTGAGACTCGCGCGGCGTTCATCGACGACTACACCTTCACCCTTTCAGGCACGCTGACTTCCCAGGGCGGCAAGACCCGCACCTTCAGCGTCACCAAGAAGGGACTTGAGGCCAAGAAATGCTACACTGTCAAGTTCGACGTGTCAAATGTCGGTAACGATTCCATCAGCATCGAATTCGACGACACTGTCGAGGACGTGCAGCTGGACGATGTCGATTTAAATGATTAAGACGAGTATGAAAAGAATATCGATAATACTTATGAGCGCCCTCGTGATGTTGTCATCCTGCTCGAAGGATGCCTTCAATTACGGCGGGAAAAAGACGGGAACCCTGTCTTTCGACTCATTTTCGCTCGAGGTGTCAGAGGACGTCAATCCTGTGACCAAGGCTGATGCAGCCGGAGACGAATATGTCCTCTATATCTACGCTTCAGACGGTTCTCTGGCAGCCCAGAAGACCTGGGGCGAGATCCGTGCCACCGGAACCATGCAGCTGACCGCCGGAGACTACATCCTCCCCGGGCGCTCAAGCTCTTCCCCCGTAGCCAATGCCAAGTTCAACGCCCCTGTTTACGGAGCGTCGAAGGAATTCTCCATCACTGCAGGCGAGACCACTTCCATCGGTTCCATCACCTGTACGCTTCTTCAGGCAGTCGTTACGGTAAGCTACAACGACGCTTTCCTGGAGACCGTGACCGGAGACGGCAAGACCAGCGTGGAGCTGATAGCCGGATCACCTCTGGACTACAGCCTCACCTATAACAACGGTGATCCTCAGTACGACAGCCGGCTTGGCTATTTCGCCCTCAATTCCGATTCTGCCACTATGTCCGTAACCTTCAAGGGTTCGATAGACGGCAAGACCCAGAAGATGTCCACCTCCATCAGCGGAGTGAAGGCACGCGACTGGCATCTCATCAAATTCCTCAAGAAGGTGGACGCCGACGGCAATGCCAGCTTCTCGGTGGAGATCGACGGTCTGGTAGAGGATGTCGAGCTGGACAACGACGTGGCAGCCGAGGAGGAAGGTGACGGCGAAGATCCGAACGCACCGCAGGGTGACGGCGGAATCGAGCTCGTAAGCACCTGCGACTATGACATCACCGCAGAGGTAGTAGTTCCTGCCACAGGCACATTCCCTCTCACGATGACTGCCAAGATCCCTAACGGAGCGCGCAAGTTCACCGTGGACATCGCTTCCACGAACGCAGACTTTCTCGCTTCAGTGGAGAGCGTGGGCGGTACCACACTTGACCTTATCAACCCGTCAGACGCCGCTCTGGGCATCTTCGACATCGTTCCGTTCCCGCACGGAAGCGAGCTCGCCGGCAAGACCGAGATAGAGTTCGACCTGTCCGGCGCACAGACCCCGCTTCTCGCATTCCAGGGCACCCACACCTTCACTATGAACGTGGTCGATGCCAAGGGCTGCAAGAAGAGCATTCCTATCAGTCTTAAAGTAGAGTAGCCTTATGAAGAAGTTATATTACAGTTTGCTTATAATGCCTCTTCTCGTGGCCGCCTGCAGCGCGGAATCCACGGTGGAAGAGGGAGAAGGTGCCGTATCTTTTTCAGTAAGTATGGCGAGCACCAAGGCTGCGATGAGTTCGGACGAGCTTCTCAGCACGGCCGTAATAAAGATCTACAAGGCCGACTTCTCAGGAAAGGTCCGCGAGTACGTGTATTCGCAGATGCCTTCCCAGATTTATCTCCCTGCAGACGAGTACAGGGTGGACGTAACCGCCGGTGAGGTCGTAAAGGCCTCTCCTGCAGGTGCATCCTGGGACCAGAAGAGCTACAGCGGCTCGCAGTCCTTCACCGTCGTCGCCGGCAATACCAGCACCGTCAAGGTGACCGCCAAGGTCAGCAACGTGGTGTCCCAGGTTACCTACGATGCCACAGTGGGCGAGTTCTTCGCTGAAGGATACAGCTGCACCGTGGCACTGGACGATAATTCCAAACTTGTCTATACCGCTGACAAGAGCGGTGCGGACGGATTCTTCATCGCTACGGGCTTCGAGCCTTCCCTCACCTGGACATTCACCGGAACCCTTCTCAAGGACAACTCCGCTTTCACCAAGACCGGCAGCATCGATGCCGTGGAGGCAGGAAAGCGCTACAAACTTGGACTGAAATACGTGGAGAAGGACGGAACTCTCTCTCTTGAGCTCCTGGTGGACGAGACCACGAACAACATCTACGACAACATCATCTTCGAAGGCACTTCCACAGGCATCTCCGCTCCATCGTCATACGAGGTATGGGCCGGCCATTTTACCGCCCACGCCGATGTGGACGAGGCTCAGTATGACCAGAGCAGCGTCTATTTTGAGATAAGGGCCAAGGGCTCCGAAGGCGATTGGACCAAGGTGACAGCCACACGCGAGTCTGAAGGCACCTACAGCGCCAGGATCGCCGGCCTGTCTCCGGCCACCGAATACGAGTACAGGATGGTGCTCACCTCGCTCGAGACCAGTGAGCAGGAGATCTTCGACGCTCCCGCCACGATAACCACCGACACTGCCGTGGCCATCCCTAACGGCAGCTTCGAGACCACTTCGAACGACGAAAGCACCAAGTACAAGTCATTCTACGATCCTTCATCGAGCGACACCGCGCTTCAGACCAAGTGGTGGGACAACGGTAACTCCGGTTCCACTATGGTGGGTTCAAGCTCCGTCATCTGCTACCCGGTCACTGACGACTGCAAGGACGGCAATCAGGCTGTCTGCCTGCAGTCACGCTACGTGGTAGTCAAGTTCGCAGCCGGCAACCTGTTCACCGGACACTTCGGCGAACTGATCGGAACCAGCGGCGGTACCGTTTTCTTCGGCCGTCCGTTCACCGCCCGTCCTACCGGCATCCGCTTCTGGATGAAGTACACCGGCGGCATCATCAACCGTGCCAATGACAATGTCCCTGCGGACGGAGCCAAGGGCAATTACGACAAGGCATCCATCCGCGTCGCCCTCGGAACCTGGGATTACCAGAAATACGGTGGAGATAAAAACAGCCCTGTGTGCGTCAACACCACCGACACCGACACCTTCGTGGACTACTCGACGGACGCATCCACTATCGCATTTGCAGAAAAAATCGTATCTTCGGACTCTACGAACCCTGCCACCGACTGGATAGAGGTGACGCTTCCTCTGGATTACAGAGATCAGACCAAGCGTCCTACCCATATCATAATCAGCTGCGCTTCAAGTATGTACGGTGATTATTTCGCCGGATATGACGAGAGCAAGCTCTGGCTCGACGGTATGGAGCTTCTGTACGAATAGATATGAGACGACAACTGCCGGTCATAATTTTCTTTCTCCTGTCCCTCGGCATTCCCGCCCTGGGACAGAAGATGGATCGCGGCATCGACATGTCCTCGCAGCCTACATTCATCTCCAAAGGGACCTGGATGGTGGGCGGCAGCGCCAGCTATACCCTGCAGGACAGTGAGAATGCCAATTTCCTCATCCTCAACGGCATCAATTCCACGGGATATACCATCTCCCTCACCCCGGCCTTCTGTTATATGATCCAGGACAACCTGGGCGTGGGTGCGCGCGTGGGCTACAAGCGCGGAATGTATCATCTGGACAGTGCCGCCCTGACCCTGGGGGACATCGCGGACCTGCAGTTTTCCAATTATCACAAGCTCAGCCAGTCCTTTGAGATCCAGGGGATTGGCCGGTACTATATTCCGATAGGCTCGCTCAAGCGCATCGGACTGTTCAATGAAGTGCAGCTCGCGTATTCCTACGGTCAGGGCAAGGTTCTGGACGGCAGGGAGAATGCCGTCAACGGCAGCTACGAGATCAACAACTCCCTCGGGCTCAATGTCTGTCCGGGCTTCATCGCCTTCATCACCGACAATTTCGCGATAGACGTGAATATAAATATGCTCGGCCTTCAGTTCGACTGGACTCGCCAGACGCACAACCAGATAGAGACGGGCAGCCGCCAGACGAGCTTCATCAATTTCAAGATCAACCTTCTCGCGATAGGTTTCAGCCTCTATTACTACATCTGACATGAAGAGAATCGTCCTTGCCATAACATTGCTGCTCACGCTCTTGCCTGCGTCGCGCGCTGCGGAGCCGGAGGATTCCCTCTTCGTGGAGGAGGTGAAGCGCGAACCGGTGCGCGTATTTATGCCCAAAGGCGACGTGTCTGCCGGCATACAGTTCTTCTACCTGAACCTCGGCAGCAGCAACAGCGAAATCGCCCTTTTCCTTCAGCATCTCGATGCCAACGGGGACATAACGAGCATCTCGCCGTACTTCGACTACACTTATAAGGATAACAAATCCATAGGTTTCAGAACGAAGTATGCCAATGTGTCCGGCGGCGTGGCCAATGCCGACCTGTCGCTTCTCAGCGACGGTATGGAAATGTCGCTCCAGGACATCAATGCTTCATCCAGAAGCCTTCAGACAGAGCTCTACCACCGTTCCTACGCCGCTCTGGACGAGCGCGGAAGGTTCGGGGTCTATGTGGATCTCGCGCTTCAGTGGGCTCGCACGGACACAGCGTTCAGCTACAACTCAGAGTCACTGGACACCAGTTCGGCGACTCGGAAAATTGGCCTGGCGGTTCATCCCGGCCTTATGATATTCGTGCTCAACAATCTTTCGACCCACGTGTCCATCGGCATAGGCGGAGCGCATCTGACCAGGACAGATTATCTGAAGAACGGGGAGACCATAGGTACGCGCTACTATTCGAAGGTGAACTTCATGCTGGACATCCTCGACATTTCTTACGGACTCAGTTTGCATTTTTAGAAGATGAAACGGTTGATAGTCAAAGCTTTCCTTCTGGTCGCATCCCTTGCGTCCTGCATACGTAACGACATTCCGTACCCAACGGTGCTGGCCGGCATCACGGACCTGCAGGTGGAAGGAGCGACCGGGGTCACGATAGATTCCGACACGCACAAGGTTCTGATAACCCTTGAAGAGGCCACCGATATGACGAAGGTCAATATCCTCAGCGTCACCTATAACGACTCCCGCGTTCAGGCTTCCGAGACCATAAAGGGCGTGCACGATCTGACAACCCCGCTATCCGTGGAACTTCGTGTTTATGAGTCCACCCACTGGACCATTGCGGCCGAGCAGCCCATAGCGCGTGAATTCACCGTCACGGGCCAGGTCGGAAGCACGACGATGGACGCGCCCAACTGCAGGGCCATAGCCAGGGTCTCCAAGGGTACGAACCTCAGCGGTGTGAGCGTAGTTTCGCTCAAGCTCGGTCCTGCGGACATCACCGTTTACAATCCGCCGGTTACTTCGCTCAAGGACTTCTCCGAGCCCAGGAAAGTTAGCGTGAAATATCACGAAACCGTCCAGGAGTGGACCCTGTATGTGGAGGAAGTGGAGGAGAATGTGTCTTTCGAGGCGCTTGACGCCTGGACTTGCGTGGCTTGGCTCAAGGCTTCCGGAGTGGAAGGCCGTGAGAATGGCTTCAGGCTCAGAAAGGCAGGCGAAACTGAGTGGAGCGAGGTGGAAGGCGTCATCGTGAGCGGCACTTCGTTCAGCGCGCAGGCTTCCGGGCTGGAGCCTCAGACGGACTACGAATGCGTGGCCTACAGCGGAGAGGAACAGACCGCGGTGAAGACTTTCACCACTCAGGAGGCCCGTCAGATGCCGAACTCCGGATTCGAGACGGTAAGCCACGCGGAGTCAAGTAAATATTATTCATTCTATGACCCGTCCTCGTCTGATCCCGAACTGCAGACCAAATGGTGGG
>CAYMDZ010000034.1:0-7101 GCA_964389355.1 uncultured Muribaculaceae bacterium
TTACCGTCAGGTGTTCAATTCCGGCAGGGCCCGCATCGATCTGACCTTGAGGCACCCGGGGTCGCTCAAGCTGGTGCATCTGCTTCCGAGCGCTTTCGCCGTGGGATGCACTGCGCTGGTTCTGTGTGCATTGGCATTCGGAAGGGCGTGGATAGCCGCACCGGTGGCGCTGTATGCGCTTCTGATCCTCGTTCACGCGTCCATAAAAGAAAAGAGCCCTTATGTGGGGCTCCTCTCTATGGCTGCAGCTTTCGTGCAGCTGTATGGTTATGGTTTTGGTCTTATTAACAATTTCTTCCGCAGGTGCGTCTTCCGTAAGAAGGAGATCTGCGTTATAGATAACGACCGATTCTACCGTAATTAGTCGTAGTACTTCGCGTCGCGCGGAGTGACCTTGTTCATATTGTCCAGCAGGTCCTGGTTCGTCTTGTATTCGTCCATAATCTGAAGCATGAAGTTCATCGCTTCGATAGGATTCATATCCGCCAGGATCTTGCGCAGAATCCAGATTCTCTGGCTTGCGGACTTGTCGTAGAGAAGGTCGTCGCGGCGTGTTCCGGAGAGAACCACGTTGACTGCAGGGAAGATACGTCTGTTCGCGAGCGAGCGGTCGAGCTGGATCTCGGAGTTGCCGGTTCCCTTGAATTCCTCGAATATGACTTCGTCCATCTTGGAGCCTGTCTCGGTGAGGGCTGTTGCGAGGATGGTAAGTGAACCGCCGCCTTCCACATTGCGGGCCGCCCCGAAGAAGCGCTTGGGCTTCTGGAGGGCATTGGCATCAACAACGCCGGTGAGGACCTTGCCCGATGCTGGCTGAACGGTGTTGTAGGCGCGGGCGAGCCTGGTGATGGAGTCGAGAAGGATGACTACGTCGTGTCCGCATTCTACGAGTCTGCGGGCCTTTTCGAGTACCATATTTGCCACTTTCACGTGTCTCTCGGCAGGTTCGTCGAAGGTGGAAGCCACGACTTCGGCCTTAACGCTGCGCTGCATGTCCGTCACTTCCTCAGGGCGTTCGTCGATGAGGAGCACGATCTCGTAAACCTCAGGGTGATTGTCCGCGATGGCATTGGCTATGCTCTTGAGCAGCATAGTCTTACCGGTCTTAGGCTGAGCCACGATAAGGCCGCGCTGACCCTTGCCGATAGGGGAGAACATATCCACGATGCGGCAGGAAGGATCTGAGCCGTGTCCGTGTCCGAGCAGGTTGAATTTCTCGTCAGGGAAGAGCGGGGTGAGGAAGTCGAACGGAACGCGGTCTCTGATGAATTCAGGAGAGCGGCCGTTGACCTGCTTTACGCTTACCAGAGGGAAATATTTGTCGCTCTCGCGCGGAGGGCGGATCTCGCCGAGCACGGTGTCGCCGTTCTTCAGGGCGAAACTCTTTATCTGCTGGGCAGATACGTATATGTCGTCAGGGCTGTTGAGGTAATTGTAATCGGAGCTGCGAAGGAAACCGTACCCGTCCGGCATGACTTCCAGTACGCCTGTGGCTGTGACTGTGCCCTCATATTCGGGATAACGCTGTTTCTGCGGCTGAGGCTGGACTTTTGGCTGCTGCTGCGCGTTCTGCTGAGGCTGGGCCTGGGTCTGCTCGGAATCCTGAGCCTGTTCCGGAGTCTGGACCGGTGCCTGGATCTGCGGCGCTCTGTTCTTCTGGGCTGCGAGTCTCTCGGCTGCCTTGTTCAGTATGGCCTGTTTCTTGGGGTCCGGAGCGGCAGGGTTCTGACCGTTGTTCTGCTGCGGCTTTTCTGCCGGTTTGGCTTCCGTTTCGGGATTTTCAGATTTCTTCTTGCGGCCGCGTCTTGACTGGCCTTCCTGCTTGGCAGGGGATTCCGCCTGCGGTGCTGCGGTTGCTGCGGTTGCTGCGTTCTCCGATATGTTTTCCAGGATCTTGGATATTTTGATATCTACCTCCTCCGGGGCCTGCTTGGCGTTTCCGGCGTTCTGCTGCGGCGCTGCGGCCGGTTTTTCGGCATTGGCAGGCTTTCTGCCGCGTTTCCTGTTGTTCTGCTGCGCCGGTTTCTCGGCCGTGGCTTCCTTTACCTCTGAAGTTGTTTTCTGTTCTTCTGAAGTTTTGTCAGTTGATGCAGGTTGTGCATTTTGTTTCTTCGGTCTGCCGGCTTTGCGCTTTTCTCTGTTCGGAGCAGGTTCTGCGGCCAGGGACCCGTTCGCTACCGCGGTAGCTTCAGCGTCGAGAATCATATATGCGAGATTCTCATTGTCTGTCTTCTTTGTGAATTTAATGCCCAGAGGACCGGCAATGTTTTCCAGCTCCTCGCGGCTCATCACACTAAGGTCGTATAGACGATGTGGCATGAATGTAAGTATTAAGTTTTGGCGGAACCGCCATTGATTTGAATTTCTATGTGTAAATATAGAGTCTCTTTACGCAAGAGCGCTGCAAATATACTAATAATTTTAATTATCCCAATAGCTGCTGCTCTTTTTGAACCTCAGCAGGTCGGCCAGGGAGGCCGCATTGGCAGCTATCTTGAAGCTGTAGGACTTCCACGTGCCGATAGGCACCCAGGAGAAGGTGATGTTGAAGCAGTGAAGGTCGTAGGTGGCGTTCATCTGCGTGGTGGTCAGCTTCTTGGCTATGAAGTCGTAGCCGGAAGACGCGTTCAGGCTCAGACGCGGAGTGAGCTTGATGTTCCCGGTCAGGTTGAGCGTGGTGGTGTAGGTGTCCTTCTGCTTGAGCACGGCGTTCGTGCTGTCGTAGCTGTAGGAGCGCGAATACCGGAAACTGGCGCTGAAGTTCAGCGACCACGGCACGTTCGGGTTCGTGTAGTAGAGCCATCCGCCCGGTATGTATTCACCCGTAACAGGGTGATAGTAAATCCTCTGGTAGTAGTCCGCGGAGCTTCCTTCGGTGCGGCCGTCGTTGCCTTCGATCGAGCCTTTGCCGGAGAGCGAGTACGATGCGGAGAGCGACGCCGTGGTGAACCGGGCCAATCCCTGCCCGGCGCTGATGGCGTACCTGTTATAAGTCTTGCCCTTGGAATCGATGGCGTACGGGTCGAATGCGGCGCTACCGCTGAGGTTGACCTTGTTGAAGAGGTTCGTGCTCATCGAGGTACTGATGGTGCGCATTTTCAGGGAATCCGCCAGAAAGTTGTATCCGGTGGAGATGCTGAACTGGTCCAGGAGCTTGACCTTCTTGTTACCTTTGCCCGTGGTGTCGGCGTAGTCGCGCACCTTGGCCTCGAGGTTGTTGCCTATGGAAACGCTCATCGACGCGGTCTTGCCCTTGCCCGGGGCCGAGTAGAGCTGGCCCTGGTAGATGTTGTACTGGTATTCCTGCTCGTTGCCGCTCGAATCGGTGTAGGTGTAGGTGCGGTAACCGTTGGCATAGGTGCCCTTCTCAGGGCTCACCTGGAGCGATACGGTAGGGGAGATGACGTGACGGATGGCCTGCACCTTGCTGTACTTGCCGAAATTGAACATACCGTACAGGCGCGTGCTCATGCTGATGGATCCGGAGTAGTTCTGCGTGATGCCGAAACTGCCGAACTGCCTGCCCTCGTTCACTTCGACCTTGCCGGTTTCGGAGTTGTAGACGGCCTCGCTGCTGCGGAAGAACCAGTTCTGGCTGTAGGAGATGGACGGATTGAAGGTGAAGTATTTGAGCAGCTGGAAGCTTGGCAGGCCTATGCTGAAGTTGTGGGCCATGCCGTTCTTGAACTTGTCGGTGAAGCCTTCCTGGCCGAATTCGCTGGCCTTGAAGCTGATCTTGTTCTGAAGGGTGGTGTTGTAACCGAAGGAAATCTTCTCCCAGAATTTCTCCTTGCCCACCCTGTTCTTCTGCTTGAAAGGGTAGAACGTGCTCACGGAGAGGGTCACGTTAGGCAGCGTGAAGGTGTAGGAACTGTCCCTGGAGTTCTGGCTGTGCAGGAGGTTGAGGGAGAGGTTGACCTTGCCGTTCCAGTTCTTCGAATAGGAGATGGATGAACTGACCTGGTTCTGAAGGGCTTCGGTGACCGAGTGGGAGTTGTATTTGCTGTTCGAAGGGCTGGAGAAGTTCACCGAGGCGCTGAACGTGGTACCCGGATGGGCCTTCGAGTCCTGTGAGTGGCTCCACTTCACGCCGAAGTTCGTGGACGAGTAGAAGTCCGACGCGCCCTTTTCTCCGGTCTGGTCGTAGGAGTAGTTGACGGACAGGTTACCGTTGCACTTGTAATTGACTTTATACCTGGAGTTTACATCTATCGCCCAGGATCCCAGGGTGAAGTAGTCGCCCGTCACCGAGAGGTCCAGGTAATCTCCGAACACGAAGTACATTCCGGCGTCCTTCATAAAGAAACCGCGGGAATTCTCCTCTCCGAAAGTCGGCATCAGGAGTCCCGTGGCGCGCTCAGGCTTTTTCGGAATGAATCCGAAAGGTATGCCCAGGAATGGAATGTCCACGTCCGCCACCACCAGGTGCGCCGGGCCGAACACCGTCTTCCTGTTAGGCTTGGTAACCACCTTGGCCACAGAAAGTTCCATCCAGTAGTGAGGATGCTCGAGGTCGCACACGGTGTATTTTCCGTGCTCCACGTTCATGCTTTTGTCCGGCATTATCTTGATGTGCTCGCCGTGCAGAAGGCCTTCGTCTTCCGAGGTGAGCGCCTGCTTGATGCTGATTTTCTGGCTGTTGAAGTTATAGCGGATCTCGTGCATCTTGTAGGACTGCTTGCCCTGCGTCATCACCGGGAGACCCTTCCATTCGCCCGTCAGAGTGTCCAGGACGCCCCTGGCATACACCACGCCGGAGTTCATGTCGTAGTCCATCCTCTCGGCCGTAAGGGTCATGTCCTGGTATTTGACGGTCACGTCGCCGTAGTAGTAGATCATCCTCTTGCCGTCGGTGAACACTTCCACTATGGAGTCGCGTGCGTTCGAGAATGCCGGCTGCTTGAGGGAACTGTAGCTCAAACCCGCGAGCGAGTCCCTTTTGAACAGGCTGTCCGCACGTGCGATGCTATCCCTGCGTGCCAATGTGGCTGAATCCGGGGGCGCAACCTCCTTCTTCGGCCTGGCTCCTCCGGCCAGCGGTTTGGCGCCCGAACGCGGTGGCCTCTGCGCCCAGCCCTGCGAAAGGCTCAGCAGCAGAATAACCGTCACGGCCGCTACATATTTATATATGTGTTTGAGCAATTTTTACTAAATTTGCAATCTCGCAAAGATAAGATATAATTCGGAGTTTTCAATATGAAGCGCGTCGCAGCAGTCCTGATTTTGGCTTTTTCGGTATTCACGAATGCTTTTGCATCCTCTGACCTGACCCTTCGTACCGTGGTCATAGACGCGGGACACGGCGGCAAGGACCCGGGTGCGGTGAGCAAGGACGGCAAGACCCGCGAGAAGGATTTCACCCTCGACATAGCGCAGCGCCTGGAAAAGCTCATCCAGAAGAACTGTCCGGATGTCAAGACCGTCCTGACACGCGACGACGACACCTTCATCTCGCTTGACCGCCGCGCCGAGATCGCGAACCAGTGCGAGGCCGACCTGTTCATCTCCATCCACATCAACGCAGCCTGGTCCACCGCGTCCTCAGGCTTCTCCATCCACGTTCTGGGCCAGTCGTCCCAGAAGAACCGCGACCTTTACAAGGCCAATCTCGAACTGGTCAAAAGGGAGAACTCCGTGATAATGCTCGACGAGGGCTATAATGCCAAGGAGGCGGGGTTCGACCCTTCCGATCCGAGTTCCTACATATTTATGACGATGATGCAGAGCGCGCACCTGCAGCAGAGCATCGATTTCGCGCAGATCATCAACCAGAACCTTCGCGGCAGCCCTATAAAAGTCAACAGGGGAGTGAGCCAGGATCCGTTCTACGTGCTGTGGAAGACCACGATGCCGGCAGTGCTGGTGGAACTCGGCTTCATCAGCAACCAGACCGACCTCGCCGAACTTAAGAAGCCTGCGCAGCGTCAGGAACTGGCCAGACGGCTGCTCCAGTCCTTCATCGAATACAAAAAGCAGTACGACGCCTCTACCTCGACCCCGCAGCCGGCGGCTCAACCGTCCGTGACCCCTGCGGAGCCGACTGCAAATGTGGCCTCACAGCCGAAAACTGACGCTGCCGCCAAACCTGCGTCACAACCGAAACAGCAGACCGTTGAAACCACTGCTCAACAGGCAAGCCAGCAAACCTCCAAAACCACTTCCAAGCCGGCAAAACAGCAGACCTCCAATACTACCGCTGCCGTCAGGTACGGCGTGCAGATCTTCGCGGTGTCTTCGACCGTCAGCAGGAACGACGGCAGGCTTCTTGGTTACGAGCCTCTGGTCGTTACTTCGGGCAAACTGAAGAAGTATGTAATCGGCGTTTCCGACTCCGAAGAGAAGACACGTGCCGAGTACAAAAAAATCAAGGCGAAATACCCCGATTCCTTTATGGTGAAAATCAGCGGGGAAACCCTCGTCAGAATCAGGTAGGGGACCGATTCGGACCGGTTTGGACTGATGTAAACCTTTCTTTGCCCGCCTTTGTAACTCATTGATAATCAGTGAGAGAAAAGAAACCTGAAAGCGATGTAAAAAAATTTTTGCTATGTATTTTAATTTATATTTCCAATAGCAGATTTAATTTTTTATATACTTTTTTTCCTCGACTTTTGCTCCAGTTAAAGATCCCTATTAAATGCAGGACACAGCAAGACATAGTAACAATGTCTGGGAGGATTGTCTGCGCATCATTGAGAACAACATCCTCCCTGTTCAGTACGAAACCTGGTTCAAACCTATACGTTTCGTAAGCCTTGCCGGTGATGTCCTGACACTGGAAGTCCCTACCGAATACTACCGCAGTTTCATAGAAGAAAACTTCATCGACCTTCTGTCGCGCACCCTGAAGAGGGTGATAGGCGAGGGTGCGAGACTGCGTTACAGGATAGCCCCCGTTCAGGGTCAGCCTTCCGTGGTGGTGGACGGTACCGCAGGTCCCAAGGTCACCAATTCTCCGGTGCCTTTCTCGACCCTCAAGCCGGGCGGAAGCACGGGGCCTCTTGTATATCCGGGTCTCAAGCGGCTTCAGATAGATCCGCGCCTTAATCCGGACTACCGCTTCTCCACGCTCGTGGAAGGCGAGTGCAACAAGCTTGGCAT
>CAYMDZ010000035.1:0-352 GCA_964389355.1 uncultured Muribaculaceae bacterium
TTTCTTCCGACCTTGTCAATGATGAACACCGCAATTATGGTGGTGAGCATATTGACTGCACCCACAAGCACGGTGGAGAACATAGGGTTGTCGAATCCGGCCTCGGAGAAGATCTTCGGCCCGTAGTAGAGCACTGCGTTCACTCCCATGAACTGGCCCAGGATGGCGATGGCGCTGCCTGCAAGCACAGCCGTGAAGATGCCCGGCTTGAGAAGGTCTTTCCAGCTTCCCTTGTCGGCGTCTCCCTGGATGGAAGCGCGTGTAGCCTCGATCTCGCTCTGAATCTCCTCTTCGTTACGGTAGATTCTGTTCAGGATAGGGGTGGCCTTGGCAAGCTTGCCGTTGATTATGA
>CAYMDZ010000035.1:362-7067 GCA_964389355.1 uncultured Muribaculaceae bacterium
CGCTTCCCAGCATTCCGCGCCATGCCTCGGCCTGGAAGATCTTGTCGGCGAGGGACATGCCGGCGGAAGCGGTGAAGGATGTGTCGATATGGCTGACGATGATCCAGTTGACCAGGTAGGCCAGAAGGAAGCCCACGGTCACCGCCAGCTGGTAGAGGGACACGAGCGTGCCTCTGACCTTGGCAGGGGAGACCTCGGAGATGTAGATAGGTGACACGATGGATACGATGCCGATTCCGAAACCGCCTATGATGCGGCAGGCGACGAGCGAACTGAAGCCGCTGCAGAGCGCGCATCCGACTGCGGAGATGCAGAACAGGGCTGCGGAGATGAGCATCGTGATCTTGCGTCCGAGACGGTCGCTCAGGGTTCCCGCGATGAGCACACCGCAGATGGAGCCTATCAGGGCGCATCCCACGTACCATCCTTCCTTGATGTCGGTCAGGTGGAACTGATTCTTGACCAGTTCGGTGGTTCCTGAGATGATGGCGGTGTCATAGCCGAACAGGATGCCTCCGATGGCGGCGACGATGGCCATGAATATGACATAGCCGCTGATATTTGATTTTGAAGAACTCATAAGATGTTATTTGATGTTGAAATATTCTTTGTAACGGTCGTAGAGGTGTCCTGCCTGCAGGTATGCTGACTGCGGAGACATGAAGTGGCTGAACTCGAAGGTGATGGCCTTGTCATATCCGCATCTGGCGGCTGCCTCGAGCTTCATCCTGAGCTTGTCGAATTTGATCGGGAAGAATTTGATGGGCATGTCGCGGTCGAAGGATTCGGCATTGGTCCAGCACTGCATTCCGTATTTGTCCGCGAGCTTCTTGTTCACCGAGAAGAAGGCATCGAGCTCGTCATAGTCGATATGCCCGTCCTGGAAGGCACAGGCATCCACCACCTCGTGTATGCCGGAGAAGATTTCGTTCCACTCCTCCTCGTGCTTCTGTACGGACACGGCGTCCTCTCTGGAGAGGGTACCGCTTGCCGCAGACACGGCCTTCTTCCCGTCTATCCACGGAGAGATGAAGGTAGGGAGTCCGCCGGAGACGTCCTTGCACATCTTGCCCATGGTGTAGAAGCATTCGATGGCGCCTTTGGTCGCGCGGGAAATCTCGGTGGAGATGTACCAGCCCTGGAAACTCTGGTGATGGCCGTAGTTCTGCCACACCTCGTCGATGACGAACTTGTTGGCCTCAGTCTCGGCCATCATGTCCCCTGTGTCCCAGTATTTTCCGGAGTCGTACAGGCCGAAGTAGAACTTCATCCCGTACTTGTCGGCCAGGCTGAGGAAGAGCTCCAGAAGGTCCATCGAAGGCATATAGCAGCCTTTGTTGAGAAGGTATTTGCTCGGCCAGGTGATGAATTTGCGGTAGCCGCTGCGTATCATTATGACAGTGTCGATTCCTATGGCCTTCATGTTTCTGAAATCCTGCTCCCATTCCTTCGGGCCCCAGTTCTGGTGGGGGATGTCGTGCGAGATCTCGTCCAGGAAGGTTCCGGTGATGCGCAGGGCATTCCCTTTCGGGACTATAAGATTTGAAGAATTTCCTTCATTGAACAATTTTCCGTCCGAACAGCCGGAAAGAATTGGCGCACAGGCAGCTGCCGTAGTGGCCACCGCCGCCGTCTTTAAAAAGGTTCTGCGATCTGTCATAATTTTAGCATTATTAGCGGTCTCAAAGATAGCAAAAATCAGAGAAATTTGGATTATATTTGCGCTGGCCCAGACCACAAATAACGCAGACATATCTAACCAATAATTAATATTCATGAAGGCAAAACATTTGTTCTCCGCAGTTATTCTGTTGATAGCTTTCGGCTTAAGCGCGCAGGCTCAGCAGAAGGTACGCGGCAGGGTGACTGACGGTTCCGGACTTCCCGTGCCGGGCGCGTCGGTCGTAGTCCTCAGGACACACCTCGGCACCATTACGGACGGTGAGGGAAATTATGTGATCGATTGTGAAAAAACCGACGTTCTGGAGTTCGCTTCTATGGGAAGCCAGACAGTTACAGAGAAGGTCGGCGGCCGCACGGTGATCAACGTGACACTCCTCGACGACATATCCTCTCTCGAAGAGGCCGTGGTGGTCGGTTACGGTACACAGGCCAAGGCCAACCTTACCAATGCCGTCAGCTCCGTAAAGGGAGCTGAACTCCTCAAAGCCCCGTCAGTGGGTATCTCTACAATGCTCGGCTCCAGAGTAGCCGGCGTGGTTTCTCTTCAGACGAGCGGTCAGCCGGGTAACGACGCCGCTTCGCTTCTCGTCCGCGGACAGAGCGCCATCTACGTGGTGGACGGCGTTCAGCGCAGCATCAACGAAATCGACCCTAACGAAATCGAGAGCATCTCAGTGCTCAAGGATGCGACTTCCGCTTCGATGTACGGACTCGACGCCACCGCAGTCGTTCTGGTTACGACCAAGCGCGGCGACGCCCAGAGGACCCGCATCTCCTACAACGGTGAATACGGTATCAGCCGGAACACCGATATGCTCCGTCTGCTCACCGGCCCTGAATACGCCTACTGGTACAACAAGGCTGACGAGCTCGACTGCCTGGCCACAGGCAAGGAGTTCACCCCTGTGTTCACCTCGCAGCACGTTCAGTGGATGGAGGAAGGCTCACACGGCTGGGGAAACACTAACTGGTATAAGAAGACATTCGGCACCGGTACCACCCAGCACCATACGGTAAGCGCCAGCGGCGGCAATGACCGTGCCAGGTTCTTCACCTCCATCGGCTACTTCGACCAGGACGGTAACGTTCAGAACTTCAGCTACAAGCGTTACAACATCCGCTCTAACGTGGACACGAAGATTACCGACTTCCTGTCTTTTCAGATGAACCTCGCCGCACGTATCGAAGACAGATACCAGCCTGGTTTCTCTGCCAATCCTGACGACTGGAGCAACATCCCTCAGCAGGCGGTGCGCGCTCTTCCTTACGTTCCGGAGTATTACGAGATTGACGGCGTGTCCTATCCGGTATCCACCAGGACCAATTCTTCCTGGGTGAACCCGCTCGCTGCAGCTACCGATACCGGTGACGTGAACACCCGCAACACCTATCTGCAGAGCAACGCGACCCTCCGCTACGACACCCCGATTCCGGGTCTGTATATCAAGGCGATGGGCTCATACGACATCTCTTTCCAGAATGTGAAGAGGCTTGCCACTCCATATTATACGGCAGTGCTCACCCTTCCGGTAGCCGGAACCACGGACCTTTCCTATTCGAAGAGCACCGATGCCCGCGGCACATCCACTTCCATATCAGAGTCCGCATACTACGGAATCAACGTTACGACCAACCTCAGTGCCAATTACGAGAAGGAATTCGGCAAGCACAGCATCAAGGCCATAGCCCTGATGGAGACCAGGGAGGCCAAGACCCACAACATCGGCGCCACCGGTTACGGTCTCGACTACCTCAGTATGGCCGAGCTCTCGAAGGTCACCAACAAGACCGGTGACGGTTCCGAGAAGATACCTTCCATCTCCGGAAGCTCATATCACAGCAGGGCGATGGGTTTCGCCGGCCGTATCAACTACGCCTACGACCAGAAGTACCTCCTGGAGCTTACCTGCCGCTATGACGGTTCATATATATTTGCCAACAAGGCCGATACCCGCTGGGTAGTTCTCCCGGGCATCTCCCTCGGATGGAATATGCACAAGGAGGACTGGTTCGACTCTTCAGTGGTCAACACCCTCAAGCTCCGCGCAAGTGCCGGCAAGTCCGCCACTTCGAACGGCCTGTCAGCCACCAACTATGTGGACCTGTTCACCCTCAGCAAGAACCAGCTGGTTCTGGGCGGCGTGAACCAGAGTATGGTCTACGCTTCCACCATCGGTAACCCTAACCTTACCTGGTCGAAGATCAACAACTACGACGTGGGTGTCGATTTCGAGGCCTGGAAGGGACTTCTCGGAATGGAACTCGACGTGTTCTACAAATATGAATACGACATCCTTTCCGGCGTGACCGGATCTTATTCTCCTTCACGCGGCGGATATTACTTCTCTTACGGCAACGAGAACAAGAAGGACTATCGCGGATTCGACTTCACGATCCGTCATAACAACTACATCGGCGACTTCAACTACGGCGCCAAACTCACGTTCACCTATGCGAAGAGAATGTGGCTGTACTATGCCGGAGATTCAGAGAACGCTCCTGAGTACCAGAGACTTACCGGTAAGGAAGTCGGCTCTCTGTACGGATACATCGCAGACGGACTCTTCCAGAGCGACGCCGAGATACGCAACAGCGCAGTGATGTCCGACAAGGCAGTGGTTCCGGGATACATCAAGTATGTGGACAGGAACGGCGACGGACAGATCACCTACGCCCAGGATATGGGTTATGTGGCCGCGAGCGCCTACCCTAAGGTACAGGGCTCTATGAACATCTACGCTTCCTGGCGCGGATTCGACCTCGATATGCTGTGGCAGGGCGCCGCAGGCCGTACGATTTCTCTTACCGGCCAGTACACCGCTACGGGATCCGAGGGAATTATGGACAACACCTTCCTCACCAAGCCGTTCTATCACGGCGGCAACTCTCCTCTCTTCCTGCTCGAAAGGGCCTGGACACCGGAGAATCCTGACGGAGAATTCCCTCGTCCTTCCATCACCACTGTCAGCTCGAACAACGCGTTCTCATCTACATTCTGGTACAGGGACGGAAGCTATCTTCGTCTGAAGACCCTCCAGATCGGCTATACCCTTCCTGAGCGCCTTACGCTCAAGGTCGGCGTGTCATCTGCGAGAATCTATGTTCAGGGATCCAACCTCCTCACCTTCAGTGCGCTTACGAAATACAACATCGATCCTGAGCAGCCTGGCGTGAACAACGGTTACTACCCTCAGCAGAAGGTATATCAGTTAGGTGTCAAACTTACATTCTAATGGAGGAAAGAGTTATGAAAAAATATCTGGCAATTCTTATAGCATCTGCTTCTCTCGTTTCTTGTAATGAGTGGATGGACAATGTCCAGAACACCAGCACCCTTACTGAACAGGCACTTTGGGAAACGGAGGATACGGCCAACAATTATCTGAACGGTTTCTACACCTACATCCACAAATACGGAAACTTCGGTGACGGCCAGTTCAGCGGAGCTCTCACCGAGAGTCTTACCGACACATTCAAATACGGTTCGGAAGCGCTTGGCATCCAGGCCGGCCACCCGAACAACTACGTCGTGAATCCAAGCGCGATCACACCGGACGGCTGTTACTATGGCATCTGGTCCACCGCCTACGAGCGCATACGCCGCGTGAACGGATTCCTTGCTTCTATGGAGAAATTCTCGCATTTCGATGAGGCCACGAACACCCTTATGGAAGCTCAGGCGCGCTACTTCCGCGCATTTCTGCATTTCCAGCTGGCCAAGCGTCACCCGAAGGGCATCATCGTCTATACGGAACTTCCTACATCTAATGACAAGGCCCTCAGCACTCCTGAGGAGTTCTGGCAGGCCATCTACGACGATTTCCTCTTCGCGGCACAGAATCTTCCGGAAGAGTGGCCTTCATCTGACAAGGGCCGTCTCACCAAGTATGCCGCGTGGGCTATGCTTTCACGCGCGATGCTGTATGCCGAGAGGTGGCAGGACGCCTATGACGCCGCCGATTCAGTCATTCTTTCAGGCAAATTCGCCCTTATGAGCGAGTACAAGGATTCCTGGAAGGGCGGCAACAGCGAGTCCATCATAGAATTCAACTATAACAAGAACGGCGTGACCCACAATTTCGACCAGGATTATGTTCCTCTCTGCTTCGGCTATGATTACGGCGCACTTGGCACTCCTACCCAGGAAATGGTGGAGACCTACGAATGTGCCGACGGCAGCGAGTACGACTGGAGCGGATACCACGACGGAAGCGTGAAGACACGTCCGGACTACGAGAAGCTCGAGCCTCGTTTCCAGGCCAGCATCTATTACAACGGCTGCACCTGGGGTGACGGCACCCAGACTATGGACTGCTCAGTGGGCGGAACGAACGGCGAGTTTATGAAATACGGCTCGTCTCCGTACTCTTACGGCAAGACCACTACCGGTTACTTCCTCAGAAAGCTCATCGACGAGTCCCATACGGACCTCAGAGGTGTCGGAAGTACCCAGACCTGGGTGGAGATGCGTTACGCCGAGGTTCTTCTGAACAAGGCGGAGGCAGCCTACAGGCTTGGCAGAAACGACTATCAGACTCCTATGAACGAAGTCCGCGCGAGGGTGAACCTTCCTGCGAAGAACACCACCGGCGAGACCTGGTTCAAGGACTACAGACGCGAGCGCAAGGTGGAGCTTTCATACGAAGGACATCTTTTCTGGGATCTCCGCAGATGGCATCTGGCTCACATAGAGCTCAGCGGCTATCAGTGCCACGCATTCAGAATCACCGGAACCACGTTCAACTATGAGTCCTGCGACCTGGCTGACCGTCAGTTTACGGAGAAGCTCTATTGCCTGGGTATCCCTACATCCGAGCTTAGAGAGAATAACCTTATTACTGAACAATTTGACGAGTGGAAGTAGTTATGAGACACATTTTCAAATATATAGCTTCAGCTGCCGCGATGCTTGCCCTGTTCTCCTGCCGGCAGCCGGAATACAAGCTTCCGGATGCCGCCACCAAGGGAATCAACAGCTTCACCGCCTATTTCATAGGTGACAGCAGCGACGAGAACGTTTTC
>CAYMDZ010000036.1:0-6880 GCA_964389355.1 uncultured Muribaculaceae bacterium
CTGCTATGCATAAATGAAGAAAAACGCCCTCGAGACTTTCCCGAAGGCGTTGTTATAACGAAGAAATTTACTATATTTGCAACCCCAAAGCCACTTTAGCTCAGTCGGTAGAGCAGCGCATTCGTAACGCGCAGGTCGCGAGTTCGAGCCTCGTGAGTGGCTCAAGATTACTTCTTCGAGCGCTTTTGTATCGCATTTACCAGGCATACGAAAGCGCTTCCTATTATGGCGGCGCACACGGACCCGGTCAGCACGGCGATCTTGCCGGTAGCTCTAAGCTGCTCAGTCACAGCAGGAATCTGATCCCCGAACGAGAGAGTGTCCACGAAGATGCTCATCGTGAATCCTATACCTCCCAGGCAGGCCACTGCGAGGAACATCGGCCAGGTCGTGCCCTGAGGCTTCTCTCCAATGCCAAGTTTTACGCAGATCCAGCTCAGAAGCGTGATGCCCACAGGCTTTCCGATCACCAGACCGAGGATAATGCCAAGCCCCACTCCTCCGGCGGTCAGTGCGCTCGGATCAAGCTCCACGCCCGCATTGGCAAGAGCGAAAAGCGGCATAATCAGGAAGTTCACCCACGGTGAAAGCACGCGCTCGAGAGTGTAGCTCATATTCACGGACCCGTTCGCGGTGCTCTTGATCACGCGAAGGTAGTGCCTCTGCGGACCGCTCGGGAAGCCCATTCCGGACTCGATGTCGTCGTATTTGAGGAAGTTGTCCCACGAATCCTGTATGCGGGTGTAAACTTCTTTCTTGTCGTAACGCGATTTGTTAGGGATCACGAAGGCCATAACCACACCGGACATTGTGGCGTGGATGCCGCCGTAGTAGAACAGAATCCAGATGCCCAGCGCGATCACCAGGTAAGGGAACATCCTCTTCTCGCCGAGCTTTCTCATCAGGAGGGCCAATCCTATAAGCAGGAACGCCGCCAGAAGCAGTTTGCCGTTGATGGCACCGCCGTAGAAGAGCGCCACCACCAGGATGGCTATCAGGTCGTCGGCTATGGCCAATGCCGTAAGGAATACCTTCATCGCCACCGGCACCTTGTCGCCCAGGGCCGAAAGGATGCAGACTGCAAATGCGATATCGGTCGCCGTAGGGATTCCCCAGCCTGTGGCGCCGGGACCGCCGTGGTTCACCAGGGTGAAGATGAGGGCAGGGCAGATCACACCGCCGAACGCCGCGATTACCGGAAGCATCGCCTTCTTCGGGGAAGAAAGCTCTCCGTATGCGACCTCACGCTTGATCTCCAGACCTACGGTGAAGAAGAAGATCACCATCAGGATGTCGTTGATGAATTTCCCTACGTTCATATCCTTAGGGAAATTGATGTTGATGGCGTTGTCCGGACTGGCGAGCTTGATGGTCAGTTCTGTGTTCAGAATGTCGTGATAGAATCCTTTGGTAGCGGGCAGATTGGCCAGCAGAAGGGCCACCACCACGCAGAGCAGAAGAAGCGCTCCCTGGAACCAGGGCTGATTGGACAGCTTCGAACCTTTCTCACGGAAGATTTTTCTGGTTTTGTTCCAGGCGTAGATAGGAATAAGTTTCATATTAGTATATAATTCTAAAATCGATGGTTTCGTTCCCGCAGAAGCTTCCCTTTATCGTGCATCCGCCTTCGCTGCGGGTGCTCAGTTCGCGCGGCGCGTCCAGCTCTATGGCCACGAAATCGCCGGTTCTGAGGTAGCAGACGCTTGAAACCCTGCTTATGGCCTTCTCCACGGCCTCGCGGCTGTCGGAGGGGTGCAGGAAAATCTGCCGGCCGTCTTTCTGAAGGGTGAAACGGTTGTCAGGTTCGCCCAGTGTGAGGGGATTGTAGAGCGGATGGGGAAGAAATGAAGTGTGGTCCAGGCAGCTTGCACAGGCCCATCCCTGCTCCGGGATATCCAGAAGTTCGGAAGGGTAGAGGAACACTCCGTAGTTGACGGCGTCGTAGTACCTGGAGGCGAATTTTTCTCCTATGCTGCGGCCCGGCTTGCTGATGCGGGCGAACAGAACGGGCGAGTATTTCAGAGACGATATGGATTCCGGGACGAAGAAATCCTCATTGTCCTTTTCCCACGTCGTATCCGGCCTGACTGTGACATTCCCTGCAGAGGTAAGCACTACGATATTCATGATGAACCAACTTCAATTTGCGGCGCAAAAGTAATCAAAAATTGCTAAATTTGTAACCGTATGAAACGAAAAGACATCAAATATCCTGACTACCCGTTCACCAGAATGCTTCAGGTGAAAGTGGAGGATTCCTCAAAAGGAAAACACCAGTTCGACGAAAACTATCCATATCTTGACGACAGTTTCCATTACAGGTTCAACCGCACTCTCAACGCCTTCGTGCTGCGCTGGATAGACAACATCTACCACCGCGTGTGCCTGGGTCTGAGAATAGAGGGCAGGGATATTCTGAAAAAGTATAAAAAGGAACTTTCCAGTGGCGGCGTGTCTGTGTGCAACCACGTCTTCCGCGAGGACGCAGTGATGGTGTGCCGGGCCCTGGGCATCTACAGGAAGATGCACATCATAATGTTTGCCAAGCATTTTAATGCCAGTGCCATACAGTACTGGATGCTCCGCTATATGGGCGGCATCCCGATAGCCGAGAATATGTCCGGACTTAAGGCGTTCAACAGCGCCCTGGATGAATACAATTCGCGCGGGGAGTGGATACACGTGTTCCCTGAGGAGGTGCGCTGGGATTTTTACCCGTACATCAGGCCTTTCAGAAAGGGGCCTTTCACGATGGCCTACAAATATGACTGTCCGCTCGTGCCGCTGGTCATCACCTACAGGGAGCGCAAGGGCCTCTACAGGCTCACCGGCCCGAAGGACGTGCCTCTTTATACCATAAGGATATTGGAGCCTATCTTCCCGGACCGCACAAAAAGCCGCGAAAGCGAGGTCCGCAGGATGCTGGAACTCGCTCACGCACGTATGGTTGAAGGGGCTGGAATCGAGAACAATCCGTGGCCGGCTAATCCTTCCGAGTTAGGCGCTTGAAGATGCTCTCCTTCTCCTGATTCTGCATCAGGTGAACTATCTTGAACTGGCCGTCGCGAAGACCTTTGCGAAGGCTTTCTCTCTTGAATGCCCTGTAGCTGTCCATCTCCAGACGGAATGTGCTGGGGTTCTTGAGCCTGAGGGACTTTCTTTTCGCAGCGTATTCGGTGTTGTCCTTCTGGAGTTTCTGGTCCACCATCTCGGAGAACTCGCTGGCGGTCACCTGGTCCACGGGCTTTTCGAACTCGTAGAAGAAGTCATAGCGTGATTTCTCCACGTCGGCGAAACCCACGAAGAACTTGGCCTTCAGGGACTTTTCGCTCTCCGCCCAGTGGACGGCGTCGATGAACTGCTTCTCGTAGAGCTTCTCTCCGGTGATGCTGACTATGCCGTTGATCTTCTGGACCATATGGACACGCGGGGTGTTCTTGTATTTAGGTCCGCAGACCACCAGGTCGTTCATATTGTAGCGGTACAGGCCGTTGAAGGTGCTGATGTAGACGCAGTAGTTCTTCCCTTCCTCCAGTTCGTGGAGCATCAGGAAATGCTTGTTCTTGCTCTCAAGTTCGCTTTCTTCCACGAATTCCATAAAGTGGAACTGCGCGTAAGGCACGCTCCAGTTCGACAGGTCGAAAGGCATTCCGAAACGGCATTCCGATGCGAAATATCCTATCTCGATGTGCCTGAGGTTCTTGGGGAAGGCGTCGATGAACTTGTCTATGTAGATCTGGGTGTTGCCGCATTTCCAGGTGTTCAGACCTGCGAATTCGGGCCAATAGTCTTTCGGAAGCGGATGAGGGTGCTTCTCCTTGATCTCGCGGAGCTCGCGTGCGCGCTTCGGGTTCGGGTGCAGGCGGTCCTTGAGAAGTTCCCTGATTTCAGGCTCTATGTTGACCTTCTCGCTCAGGGTTCCGTGTTCGATGTCATCCACGTAGTCGTCGTAGAATTCCTCCGCGTTCTTGAGAAGCTCGGTGATGGTGGAAGGATTGGCAGTGACTATAAGGGACAGGTCCCGGCACTCTATGGCCATACGCATTATGGCGTAGTATCTGGCTGTGTAGTCGGCTATGTCAGCGAGGAAGTATGGATTGGCTATCTTCGAGCGCAGAATCTTCGATGAGGATGCCTGGGTGTATCCGGAGATGGAACCGACAGGGATGCCGGTCTTCGTGCGGCCTTCGATGGCCGGGCTTACGACCACCAGGTATTTGCCTCCGACCACGCGCGGGTCGCGGGACAGAATCCAGAACCAGAGGTTGGAAATCCTGTGCGACACGTGCTTGTAGGCGTAGGAGATGGGCAGGAATTTGGGCTTGGCCGTGGTGCCGGAAGTGGTGGCGTACATGAACGGATGTCCCGGTACCAGCACATTCTCCTCTCCGGCGAGCTGTCTGTCCACATATGGACGGAACGCCTCGTAGTCCGAAGGAGAGATCTTCTCCCTGTAGCGTGCGATGAGGGTCTGGTCGTCGGGAGCGTCGAGTATGTAGGCGAAGTCGTGCTCGCGTCCGTAAACGGTGTCCCTGTTATAGGCCAGGATATGTCTGAGGGTATGGCACGATGCCCAGAACGGATTCTGAAGGGCCCGGTCCATAATGGCCTTTTCCCTTCCGCCCTTGATTGAATAATAGGCTTTTATAACCGATCCGATTATTTTCCCCATTTCTGTTTGAGCTTTTCCACGCCGGTGCTCATGGCGTATTCGTTTTCAAGTCTGGAGAACTGCTTCTTCGTGTCAAGCATAAAGGCTCCGTTCTGTATCCAGCTGAAGTAGGCGCGGTCAGTGCCGAACACCTCTCTGGCCTTGCGGCCCTTGTATTTGCCGAAATTGATCACCGCCTCGCCGTCTTCGCCTTCGAGCAGCATTCCGGCGAAATCTATGGTCTTTCTGCTGGCAAATGAGGCGAGCGAACTGACATCGTTCTTCAGCGTGTCGGGGTAGCGGTCCAACTGGCCCTTGAGAACGGCGTAGGTGGCCAGCGTGTCGGCTTCGGCCGTGTGCGCGTTGTCGAAATCCTCTCCGCCGCAGTAGAATCTGTAGGCGGCCTTCAGGTTGCGCGGCTCCATCGCGTGGTAGATGTTCTGCACGTCCACCATTTTAGGGCTGTGCAGGTCCACGTCGAGTTTTTTCCCAGTGAGTGCAACCCTTTCGAATTCCTCCGCAAGCATAGGGAGGTCGAATTTGGCCGAGTTGAATCCGGCCAGGTCGCTGTCCTTCAGCCATTCGGCCACTTCGTCGGACACTTCATAGAAGGTAGGGCAGTTCACGAGCATGTCGTCCGTGATGCCGTTCACTTTCGAAGCTGACGGGTCGATCGGCCTCTGGCATTTGTTCTCGTAATCCCAAGGCTTTATCTTCCACGTCTTTACGGCGTCAGTGCCGTCGGGGAAGACTTTTACGAAGCTCAATTCTATTATGGAATCGTGCGGTATGTTAAGCCCCGTGCTTTCTATGTCGAAGAATATCAGGGGGCGTGTAAGGTTCAGGTTCATAAGTCTTTACGATTAGGATATCATAATCGGCATTATGATGCCGCAGATCTTCTCGGTCTTGGCCTCCTCGTCGGAAGGAACTATGAGGGCCGCGCGTCTGGCGTCGGCAAACTTCATTACGATGCTCTCGCAGCTCATGTTCGAAAGTATCTCTATGAGGAAGCTGCTCTTGAATCCTATGCTCAGTGTATCGCCCTGGTATTCGCAAGGCACTTTTTCGTAAGCCGCGATGGCGAAGCTGAGGTCCTGTGCGGTGATCTCCAGCTGGCCTTCGCTGAGCTCGAACTTGATGTGGTTCGAAGCCTTGTTCGCGCATACTGCCACACGTTTTACGGTGTTCAGAAGCTGCACGCGGTCTATCTTGAGGATGTTTGAGTTGTTCTGAGGGATGACGTCGCGGTATTTAGGATAGCGGCCGACTATGAGGCGGCAGATCATCGTGGTGTCGTCGAACTTGAAGATGGCCGAGCTCTCGTCGAAATTCACTTCCACCTCGGCGGTATCCTTGCCAATGGTGTTCTTCAGCACGAGGGCAGGCTTCTTGTGCAGGATGAAGGAGGTCTTTACCGGGCTTTTCAGCTGGTCGTCGGTGTAGCAGATGAGCTTGTGCGAATCGGAAGCCACGAGGGTGGTCTGGTCCGTGTCGATGTCGAAGAAGATACCGTTCATCGTAGGGCGCATCTCGTCGTCCGCGGTGGCATATACCGTGGAAGAGATGCCGTTCACCAGCGCCTGAGCCGGGAACACGATGTTCTGCGTGTTGTCGCAGCTGTCGGAGATCTCCGGATAATCCTCTGACGGATAATATGGAAGCGAAGAGTTACCGCTGTTCCAGGTACATTCGAACGAATTGGCCGAAGTGGTCTTGATGACTATCGGCTGGTCCGGAAGCGATTTGATGAGCTCTATGAGCTGATGCGAAGGAACGGCGATGCTGCCTTCTTCCCTGCAGTCAACGTGGAGAGTGGTGCGCAGCGTAAGTTCCTGATCGGAAGCTGTGATTACGAGTGAATCGCCTTCCGCCTGAAACAGGAAATTGTCCAGAATGGGGAGGACCGTCTTCGAAGGGATGGCCTTGGACACGTCCATCAGACCTTTAAGAAGCTCTGCGCTTGAAACATTGAATTCCATATAGTACCGTTTTAAGTTTACTTTGTTTATAACCGCACAAATTTACAAAAAATATTTGTAATCTTGCTTTGACGGCAAAATCCTTTGTTTTGAAGGTCGCGATATATTTCGTACCTTTGTCCACCAGCACCGAAATGATAACCAACATGATAACAGTTCATCTGTCTTACAATAATTTAAAATCACTGATAGGGGGGGGGGTAACTCCTTAATAGATAATAATATATAGAATACGCTAGCGGCGTCG
>CAYMDZ010000037.1:0-6728 GCA_964389355.1 uncultured Muribaculaceae bacterium
CATCTGGCCAATGGGCCGGCTAAGCGTTTCAAAATTAGGAAAAACTTTGCACTTCACCAACTTTTTCCCCTTGTAATTAGTAAGACATTTTCTTACATTTGCAAGGAACAACAAAATATTATGGCGAGAACAGTTACCGTGACACTGGGCACACACTATGATGCCTACATCAAGAAAAACATTGAAAATGGCAAGTACAACAATGTCAGCGAGATGGTGCGTGCAGCATTGCGCCATCTGGAAGATGATGAGACGAAACTTGCCGCTTTCTGTTCTGCTATTGACGAGGGGGATGCCAGTCCAGATGTAAACGACTTCGACGAAGAGCGTTTTATTCAGGAGCTGAAAGAAGGGTGGGGGAAGAAGAATGGCTGACTTTATACTTTCTGAACGCGCCAGACAGGATCTGGTGGATATCGCAAACTACACCGAAGAAAAATGGTCCGTCCAACAGGCAGAACGATATACCCGTATGATCATCACGGAATGCCATGGTCTGTCCAGCCATCCTCTTGTAGGACGATCCTATGACCAATGGAGGCCAGGACTCCGAGGCTATCCTTGTGGCAAACACGTTATCTTTTACCGTGTACTTTCACAAAGCAAAGTCCGAGTAATTCGCATCCTGCACGAAAGGATGGATTATCCGAGGCATCTATAAAAATCCAGCCTTGTCGACATCCTCCCAATCAGCAGGGTGCGGAAAAGCCCAAATCCGCACCCTGCTGAAATTTTGGAACAAACAAGCCGCTGTCTGTCAATCCAGATAAGGACAAAAAAGTCCCGGATCTGATTGTCATTTACGTGTTCGGGCGTAAACTTACAACAAAAATTGCGGAGTAAAACATCCAAAAGTTGCGGAGTAAAAAGTCGGACTAATCAATACTACAGAGTAGAGATTAAAGAGTTTTCGATACTGGGCGAGACAATACCACCTGGAGTCCAAGAGCATGAACGATCCGATAGAAAGTGCTGACACTGGGCGTCATATTACCATGTTCGATCTTGGAAATATAGCTCTTGGAAGCACCAATCCTGCTTGCAAGTTCCGCCTGTGTCACATTCTCTTCCTTCCTGGCATCACGCAAAATCTGTCCGGAATAAAATGCATACGCCTGATCTTCAGCCGCGATACGTTCAGGAGTCCCCGGAGCACCAAACTCCGCATCGAGAACTACATCGTAGTCCCGGATCTGATTGTCATTTACGTGTTCTTTCATAATATGCCTCCTTTATTCGTTTTGCTTTTTCAATTTCACTTCGCGGCGTCTTTTGTGTCTTCTTCTGAAATCCATTGAACAGCACCACGACAGAATTGCCATCGAATATAAAGAATGTACGGAAAATATTCCCCTCGAATTCAGTTCTCAGCTCATACAGTCCTCCGTCAACACACTTCACAAACTTGGAAGGCAACCTATCCAGTGTCTTCAATAAAAGAATTCCATAGTTTACCTTTTTTCTCTGCTCTGGAGTCAATCTCTCCATAAAAGATTCAAAATACCCACCATATGTAACCACTCTCCTCATAGGGCAAAGATATTAAAAAGTTTCATCATTCTACAACTTTACGCTAAAAACTTCTTCAAGTTTTCCCAGATCCGGCATCACCATTCAGAACTCCACACAGCGGGAGAGCATCACGGCCTGGAGGGAGTCGATGATGCCGGCGGCCTGGAGGGCGGAAACGCTGCGCTGCGACGGAGCGACGGTGTTCCTGTACAGGAGGATGGAGCGGGCGGTGTCGCGGCGGCGGATGGCGGGATGCGCGGCGAGAGCGGCCTCGTCAGCATTCCACAGATCGAAGCGGTGCGGATCGCGGCATTCGACCAGGTCCGAGATCTTCGCAAATCGCTCTTCGTCAAACCGATACAGTTCCATCAGCTGCTCCGTACAGCTGTACCCTCCCAGCCGCTGCCGGTACTTCACCATCTGCGCGGCATAATACGGGCCAATCCCGGGAAGCGCATCGAAGCCGGCCGAATCCGCCGAATTGATATCCACCTTCGGAATCCTGATATAGGGCCTCAGACGCGCGAACACGCTGTCAGCCACCACATAGCTCTTCCCGAAATCGTCCGCCCGCCAGAACCTTCCGCCCTTCTGCCGGTAACGGTCTATGCTCTGCGCCTGCCGCTCGCTGAAACCCAGCCGCTGAAGGTCCTCCACGCTCACCGTGTTCGGATTGAATGCAAATGTCTCCACACGCCGGCGCTGCCTTCGCACCTTCTCCACAGCCTCACTGTGCTTCGCGTAATGTCTTACCGTGTCCGTCCTCACCGGGCCCGGCACCCCCGAACCACCAGAAGACCCGGACCCAGAAGCAGACTCGGACGGCACCCCTCCAGCATCACCTGCAGACAGATAGGAAGTGACATAAACGGTGTCCGGCCGGTCACGCAGGGATTCTATGCGCAGCACACTGCTGTGGTGCACAAACAGGCATACCTGATAACCGACGATAAGAAACACGAAGCAGACTGCTCCGTACTTAAATGTCCTCGAGTTTGTACTTGTTGACGTGTTCTCCCCTTTTCGGGACTGGGGCTCCGGCAAGCGTGATGACGATCTCCCCTCTTGGTTCGTTCTCATGGAAGTAATTCAAAAGTTCGTTTATGGTTCCCCTGTGATGGGTTTCGTGAAGTTTGGATATTTCGCGGGACACGCAGCATTCCCTCTCCGGGCCGAAGACCTCGCTGAACTGCTCCAGCGTCTTCACCAGCCTGTACGGAGACTCGTAGAACACCATCGTGCGCCTCTCCTCTCTCAATGATTCGAGCACCGACGCCCTGCCCTTCTTCTGCGGAAGGAAGCCCTCGAAGCAGAACCTGTCACAAGGCAGACCTGAGGACACCAGCGCCGGAATGCAGGCCGTGGCCCCCGGAAGCGTCTGCACCTCAATGCCTTCCGCGGCACATTCCCTGGCCAGCAGAAAGCCCGGGTCCGAAATGCCCGGCGTACCCGCGTCGCTGATGAGCGCCACATTCAGGCCCTCCAGAATGCTCGACTTAATCTGTTCCACGTTCTGGTGCTCGTTGAACTTGTGGTGCGAAAGCAGCTTCCCCTCGATATGATAATGCTGAAGCAGCACGCTGCTGGTCCTGGTGTCCTCTGCCAATATCAGATCGGCCGACTTCAGAACCTCCACCGCACGGAATGTCATATCCGCGAGATTGCCCACAGGCGTGGGAACTATGTACAGAATGCCCGCTTTCATAAATTGTGGATAACTTTTACGTTCCAGGCGTTAAAACTATCTTCGAAGTTTTTAACTTTGTAAAAGAATCATCTCACAAAACTACAAATGTTTTCAGAAAACTACAAGAAATCGGGCTGCATAGAGGTAATATGCGGTTCTATGTTCTCCGGAAAGACCGAAGAGCTCATCCGCAGGCTTAAAAGAGCCCAGTTCGCGAACCAGAAGATAGCCATCTTCAAGCCAAGCATCGACGTCCGCTACTCCGAAGTGGAAGTGGTCTCGCACGACCTGCATTCCCTCAAATCGACCCCCATCACGGACGCGGCCTTCATGCTGGACATCCCTGAAGACATTCAGGTTGTGGGCATAGATGAGGCGCAGTTCTTCGGCGAGAACCTCGTGGACGTGTGCCAGACACTGGCCAACCGCGGCGTGCGCGTCATCATCGCCGGCCTGGACACCGACTTCCTCGGCAAGCCTTTCGGACCTATGCCTGCGCTTATGGCCGTGGCTGAAGATGTGCAGAAGGTGCACGCCATCTGCGTAAAGTGCGGCAGTCTGGCCAATCATTCACACCGTCTTTCGAAGAGCGAAGACCTGGTGGTCCTGGGAGAAAAGGACGTCTACGAGCCTTTGTGCAGAGAATGCTACAACAAGGCTATTTCTGAAGAACTGAAGAAATAATCTCCTTGATTTCACGCTGCCACGTGGCGCTGTCCACGTGCGTATAGATCTCGGTCGTGAGGATGCTCTCGTGACCGAGCATTTCCTGCACCACACGAAGGTCGGCCCCGTTCTCTATCATATGCGTGGCGAAGGAATGCCGGAAAGTGTGCGGCGAGATCTCCTTGTCCACGCCGGCCGCCAGGGCGCAGGACTTCACCATCTTGAACACCGACACACGGCTCAGCGGCCTTCCGAACCTGTTCAGGAACAGAATGTCCTCGCACTGCCGGTCCGGAATTGGCCTGGAGGACAGATATGAGGTTATGGCGTCGGCCACGGACGGGGCGAGCGGCACGAGCCGTTCCTTACTTCCCTTGCCAAGCACCTTGACGAACATCTCGTCCAGAAACACGTCGGAAATCTTCAGCGCACAGGCCTCGCTCACGCGGAGTCCACACCCGTACAGAACCTGAAGTATGGCATAATCGCGGGCGCACGAAGCAGCCTGGATGATCGCAAGCACCTCATCCACAGAGAGAACCGTCGGAAGATACTTGCCGAGTTTGGGGGCGTCCAGCGTGCTCGCCGGATTGTCCGGCCTCTCCCCTTCGCTCACCAGATAGTCAAAAAACGAATTGAACGAGCTCAGGACCCTCGCCTGCGAACGCTTCGAAAGACTTCCCGACACACTTACCAGATACCCGGTCAGATCGTCAGGACCCACCGAAACCCAGTCAGCCCGGCCGCAGGTGGAATCCAGGTAGTCCTTGAGAGCCTGAATGTCAGCGGTATAAGCCTTGACGGTATTGACGGAAAGTCCCCTTTCCATCTTAAGATAATAGGAATATCCTGACAGGATGTCTGACGGGACGGAAGGCATCAGCGGATGGCGTCAAGAATGCACCAGAGCAGAATGCCTGACAGGATCAGGTTAAGTCCCGTAGTGAGAATGAAGCCGACAAATGCGCCGAGCGCCGCCTTGAACGATGCCCACACGCCCTTGTCAGTCACGAAAAGCTCCCCGATGAAAGCGCCCAGAAGGCTGCCTCCCACCATTCCGACAGGAGTGAGGAACATTCCGGCGAAAAGTCCTATCATAGCGCCCACCGATGCAGCCTTGTGCCCCCCGAAGGTCTTGGTCAGAGCCGGAGGAATCACATAATCGACAGCAGTTATAATGACGACCACCGCGAGCCAGACCAGCAGTGCGGTAAGGCTCACGGGATCATCGGTATGGGCGAAATACATCAACAGCAGTCCTATCCAGCTGATGGGCGGACCGGCCAGGCCGGGAAGAATGCTTCCCAGAACACCGACTATGCCGAGAATTACGGCCAGAACGACAAGAACTGTCATGGATGCAGGAATCAGATGCGTTTGAGAATCTCTTCCGTCTGAGCCTCATAGCCAGGCTTGCGGAGAAGTGCGAACATATTCTTCTTGTAGGCCTCCACGCCCGGCTGGTTGAACGGATTCACTCCGAGAAGGTAAGCGGATACGCCGCAGGCGAACTCGAAGAAATAGAAGATGGCGCCGAGGTTGTATTCGTCTATCCTGTCGATGGAGAGTTCCACCTGAGGCACGCCGCCGTCGATATGTGCGACCTTCACGCCAAGCTGAGCCATGGAGTTGCAGTGCTCCACGTGCTGGCCTGCCAGATAGTTCAGGCAGTCGAGGTTCTGCTCGTCGCTTCCGATAACCACGCTGCGATTGGCATTCTCGACCTTGATCACGGTCTCGAACATCACGCGGCTTCCCTCCTGGATAAACTGTCCCATAGAGTGAAGGTCTGCGGTGTTGGTAACGCTGGCAGGGAATATGCCCTTGCCGTCCTTGCCCTCGCTCTCGCCGTAGAGCTGCTTCCACCATTCTGCGAGGTAAACCAGTTTCGGTGAATATGTTACGAGGATCTCGACAGCCTTCTTACAGTCGGTGTGGAGAAGATTGCGGATGGCGGCGTACTTGACGGCAGCGTTGTCAGAGCCCTTGTGAAGAAGCTCCTCACGCTCGTCTGCGGCACCCTTTATCATCGCGCGGATGTCGAATCCTGCAAGCACGATAGGAAGGAGTCCTACCGGAGTGAGCACGCTGAAACGGCCTCCGACATTGTCAGGAACGACGAATGTCCTGTAGCCCTTCTGTGTGGCGAGGGTCTTGAGCGCACCCTTGTGAGCGTCGGTGATGGCCACGATCCTCTCGCCGGCTTCCTTCGGTCCGTAAGTCTGCTCCAGGTATTCCTTGAAAATTCTGAAAGCCACGGCAGGCTCGGTAGTGGTACCTGACTTGGAGATGACCACGCAGGCGGTGTTGCGCACCTTGGCCAGATCGAAAAGTTCGGCGATATAGTCCTCGCTGAGGTTGTTGCCCGCGAAAACCACCTGAGGAACGCCTGCAGGACGCACGAAACTGTGGCTGAGAGCCTCTATGGCGCAGCGTGCACCGAGATATGAGCCTCCGATGCCGATGACGATCACCAGATCCACGCCCTTGCCCTTCCAGTCGTCACGAACGCTCTCGCAAGCGCTCACGAGAGCCTCGTCCACCTCTACCGGAAGAGTCTTCCAGCCGAGGAAATCATTGCCTGCACCGTTTTCTGCGATAAGTGTATCATAAGCGGCCAGAGCCTTTTCCACATAGGCCTTGTATTCCGCTTCCTTTACGAAGGAGTCGCAACCTCCAAGATTGATTTTAACCATATTGATAATATTACTAACTTTTTATTTCTTACCCGTTTAAAGGCCCACAAAATTATAAAATATAATTCAATTTCGAAAACGCGTCAGACTGATCCATCTCGCGATGCACAGGCTCCTGTACCGGAGCGCGTTGTAGTCCAGCCTGTCCGCCGTGTCCGTCGGCTTGT
>CAYMDZ010000038.1:0-6706 GCA_964389355.1 uncultured Muribaculaceae bacterium
TCTGCCCTTCTGCCCGGTCTGGCCGATCAGTTCGTAGTCCAGCAGGCGCTGCTCGAGATTGGTGTTCTTCACGCGGATGCGGACCTCGTCTCCCAGGCGGTAGATCTTGCGGGTGCGCTTGCCCCTGATGCGGTAGAGCTTCTCGTCGAATTCGAAGAAGTCGCCGCGGATGTCGCGCAGAGATACCATTCCCTCGATGTGCGTAGGGTCGATCTCCACGTACATTCCCCATTCCGTAAGGCCGGAGATGTGTCCGGTGAATTCCTCTCCCACCTTGTCCTGCATAAATTCCACGAGCTTGTACTTGATGCTCGTGCGCTCAGCCTCAGTGGCCAGAGCCTCGCGCGAAGAGGCGTATTGGCATTCCTGCTCGTAGTAATCCTTGTCCTGGCTCTTGCCGCCGTCCAGGTAGAGGGCCAGCAGGCGGTGCACCATAAGGTCCGGATAGCGGCGGATAGGCGAGGTGAAGTGGGTGTAGTCTGCAAATGCGAGCCCGTAGTGACCGATGTTGTCCGTGCTGTACTTGGCCTTGGCCATCGAACGCAGGGCGATGTCCTTGAAGGCGGCAGCTTCCGGTTTGCCCGCGGACTTCTCCATAAGGTCTGAAATGGCGCCGGCGGCCTTGCGGCCCTCCAGGTCCTGGCTCATCTTGTAGCCCAGGCTTTTCGCGAAGTGGCGCAGAGACTCGAGCTTGTCCGGGTTCGGCACGTCGTGCACGCGGTAGACGAAGGTCTTGTTCTTCGCGGATACGAATTCCGCCACGCTCCTGTTCGCCAAAAGCATGAATTCCTCTATGAGCCAATTGGCCTCGCAGCTGATCTTCTGATAGACCTCGATCGGCTTGCCCGTCTCGTCGCAGCGGATCTTCATCTCAGGACGCTCGAAATCTATGGCTCCGGCCTTGCGGCGTTTGCCCTTGAGTATGCCCGCCAGGCGGTTGAGCGTGGTAAGAGCCACGGAGAGCTCGTCCTGGGGGTTGACTTCAGAGGTTATGATCTCCTGAGCCTGCTCGTAATTGAGCCGGTGGTTGGAATTTATCACGGTCCTGCCGAACCATTTCCCCCGCACTGCGGCGCGTTCGGTTATTTCGAAAACTGCAGAGAAGCAGAGCTTTTCCTCGTGAGGGCGGAGGGAACAGAGCCTGTTGCAGAGCTTCTCCGGAAGCATAGGCACGGTCCTGTCCACCAGATAGACGGATGTGCCGCGCTCGCGGGCCTCCTTGTCTATGATGTCGCCCGGAGTCACGTAATGCGACACGTCGGCGATGTGCACGCCCACCTCGTAGTTCCCGTTCTCCAGCACCCTGAATGAAAGCGCGTCGTCGAAATCCTTTGCGTCGGCCGGGTCTATGGTGAAGGTGAAGGTGTCGCGGAAGTCCTTGCGGGCCTTGATCTCCTTCGCTGTGATCTTTTCCGATACCTTGTCGGCGGCCTTCTCCACTTCGGGGTCAAACCTGTAAGGGAGTCCGAATTCAGAAAGTATGCTGTGCATCTCGGTCTCGTTCTCGCCCGGCTCGCCCAGCACGTCCACGATCCTTCCGACCGGAAGGCTTTCGCCCTTGTCCCAGTGTTCCACCATCACGGCCACCTTGAAGCCCTTCTGCGCTCCCGCCTTCTCGGCCTGGCGCGGGTCCACTTCTATGTCGTAAGGCATATTGCGGCTCTGCATCAGTACCCAGGCGCCCTGCGCGGTGGCGTGATAGACTCCGATGAAAGGTTTGGTCGAGCGTTCAAGCACATCCAGAATGCGGCCCTCGCGGCGTTCAGACTTGGCCCCGCCCTTCCTGGAAGTGCCACGCGCCACTTCCTTGGTCACCGCGACCCTGACAGTGTCCCCGTTAAGGGCGCCTCTGGTCCTGGAGGCCGGGACGAAAATCTCGTCTGGGTTTCCTTCCACGGCGACGAACGCGAATCCTTCGCGCGTCATCTGAACTTTTCCAATAAATGCGGGATAGACTTTCCGTCCGGGTTTACGTTTGCGTTTCTGAATCATATATGGATGTACACTCTTTTGCGGCACAAAGATAGTCATTTAAATTTGTTATCTTTGCGTGATATGCCCAAAGGAACTGCGATAGTCATAAAAAATGCGGGAAGCCATTTCTCATTGGCCTGTCTCCCGCAGTGGGCTCCGTTCCCCGCCGTGCTTCGCGGCAAGGTCCGTCTGGACTCGTCCCTCTCCACCAATCCGATAGCCGTGGGCGACAGGGTGGAATACGAGTGGGACGTCGAGCCGAGCGAACGGCATCCCGCGCAGATAACCGCGATTCTGCCACGTCAGAACCACCTTATCCGCAAATCCACGAACCTTTCGCGCCAGTCGCACGTGATAGCGGCCAATATCGACCGTGCCTTCCTGGTGTGCTCGCTGTATTTCCCGGAGATCAAGCTCCCGTTCCTGGACAGGCAGCTGGTCAGCTGCGAGATGTTCAAGATTCCGGTGACCATAGTGCTCAACAAGGTCGATCTCTACCGCGATGAGGCGCCGGACCAGGTGAAGGAGTTCATCCACGCCTATACGCTTGCAGGATACGATGTTATCCAGACCTCGGTGAAGACCGGAGAGGGCATAGAGGAGCTTCGCGCGCTGTGCCGCGGGGAGGGAGGGACCTTCGGGGTGAACCTCATCAGCGGCGAGTCCGGAGTAGGCAAATCCTCGCTCATCAAGGCCCTGGACCCTTCGCTCGACCCCAAGGTGGGCGACATCAGCCTGGCGCACCTTCAGGGCAAGCACACCACTTCGCTCTACGAAATGTACCCCATAGCCAGCGGCGGGTACCTGATAGACACCCCCGGCCTTCGGGGATTCGGCCTCTACGGGCTTGAGAAGGAGGAGATTGCCAATTATTTCCCGGAGATGCTGCGCTGCGCCGACCGGTGCCGGTTCATACCCTGCACCCATACGCACGAACCCGGCTGCGCCGTCAAGGAGGCGGTGGAGGCGGGGGAGATTTCGCCCCTCAGATACGCATCCTACCTCGGGATGCTTGAAGAAGACAGTAAATTCAGATAGAATATGTTAAGCTCAGTAAAAAAGACGGTGGAAGAGATGTTTTCCTCTACGCAGTTCCCTTCGGAGCCCTGCGGCCTGTACGACCCGCTCCGCTATATGATAGGGATTGGCGGCAAACGCATCCGTCCTACCTTGTGTCTGCTGACCTACAGCCTGTTCAGGGACGGTTTCCCTCAGGAGGTCAAGTCTCCGGCCGAGGCGCTGGAGATCTTCCATTCTTTCACCCTCATACACGACGACATTATGGACCGTTCTCCGCTTCGCCGCGGCGAGCCTACCGTGTGGAAGAAATGGAACGAGGACACTGCCATTCTGAGCGGCGACGTGATGCTTATCGAAGCTTACAAAAGGATAGCCCTGGCCCCTGCCGGGTGCGCCGGGAAGGTCTTGGACCTGTTCTCCACCACAGCGGCCCAGGTGTGCGAAGGCCAGCAGTACGATATGGATTTTGAGCGCAGGGAAGATGTGACGATGGGGGAGTATGAGTCTATGATAGGTCTCAAGACCGCTGTGCTTCTGGCCTGCTCCGCGAAGATGGGAGCGCTCATCGCCGGCGCTGACGCGAAGACCTGCGAGGCGCTGTACGAATACGCCTATGAGCTCGGTATGGCCTTTCAGGTGTGTGACGACTATCTGGACGCGTTCGGCGACCAGAAGGTGTTCGGCAAGCCTATCGGAGGGGACATCCTGCAGCAGAAGAAAAGCTGGCTTACGATAAAGGCCCTCTCGAAAAGCGCTGACCCGCAATCTTTTATGAAGATATTCAAGAGCCGCGACGTGAAAAAGGTGAAGGCCGAATACAGGGCTCTGGGCGTGGACGAGGATGCCAAGTGCCAAATAAAACTTTACAATGACAGGGCTGTGAAGGCCCTCGGGAAGGCGGATCTTACGGCCGCCGGCATAGAAGAGCTGAAGGCTTTTGCCGACAGCCTGGTAGGAAGAGTTAAATGATGGATAAGAAGGAACTGGAAATAATGGCGCCGGCGGGCAATTTCGAATGCCTGCGCGCCGCCATACAGGGAGGTGCCGATTCGGTGTATTTCGGGGTCGGCAGACTCAATATGCGAAGCCATTCGGCGAACAATTTCGCGCCGGAGGATCTCGCCGAGGTGGTAAGGATTTGCAGGGAAAACGGTGTAAAGTCGTACCTGACGCTGAACATCTGCCTCTATCCGGAGGACATTGAAGATGCCCGTCAGGCTTTGACTGCGGCCAGGGACGCCGGGGTCAGCGCGGTGATAGCCTCCGATATGGCGGCCATCCTGATGTGCCGTGAACTTGGCCTGGAGGTGCACATCTCCACGCAGCTGTCCATATCGAACGCCGAAGCCCTGCGTTTCTACGCTCAGTGGGCCGACGTGGTGGTGCTCGCCAGGGAGCTGAACCTGGGCCAGGTGAAAAGCATCTACGAGACCATTCAGCGCGAGGGCATCAAGGGCCCGTCCGGGAAACCGGTGCGCATAGAGATGTTCGCCCACGGAGCGCTCTGTATGGCGATCAGCGGCAAATGCTACCTGAGCCTTCATACTTACGGGGCTTCTGCCAATCGCGGCGCCTGCTATCAGATCTGCCGCCGCGGATACGAGGTGACCGATCTGGAGACGGGGAACAAACTGAACATAGACAACAAATACATAATGTCGCCCAAGGACCTGTGTACCATAGAGTTTATGGACAAGATCATAGAGTCCGGGGTGAAGGTGTTCAAGATAGAGGGCCGCGCCCGCAGCGCGGAATATGTGAAGCGCTGCGCACAGTGCTACCGGCAGGCCGCCGACGCCGTGTGCGAAGGCAGGTACACTCCGGAATTGGCATCCGGCTTGAAGGAGTCTCTGTCCGAAGTGTTCAACCGCGGGTTCTGGGACGGCTATTATCAGGGCGCGTACCTGGGGCAGTGGAGCGAGGTTTACGGCAGTCAGGCCAAGCTGAAGAAGGTCTATGTGGGCAAGGTCACGAACTGGTTCGACAAGATAGGCGTGGCCGAGATCCTGGTGGAGAGCGCGCCGCTCAATGTGGGCGACAGGGCCATGGGAATTGGCCAGACCACTGGCGTGGAAGAGTTTACGGTGGAGGATATGAGGGTCAATTTCGCAGGCGTGAAGACCACGGTGAAGGGCGAACGCTGCTCGGTGGCCATCCCCGCGCCGGGCAGGCTCAAGAGGGGGGACAAGGTCTATAAATGGGAAGAAAACATATGAAAAGGATAATTGCGGTGGTGCTGTGCACGCTCGCTGCGGTGAGTGCGTTCGCGCAATCTAAAGATTACAAACTTGGCAAATGGGTGGAGATCCAGAACGCCATAGTCAAGGAGCTGGACAAGTCCTATGTGGACACGCTCCCGGTGGACAGGATGTCGCGTGCGGCGATAGACGCGATGCTGGCGGAACTTGACCCTTACACGGTCTATGTGCCTGAGGAGGAGCTGGAAAGTTTCTCGATGCAGCTCAGCGGCATATATGCCGGGGTGGGCGCCATCATCTACAAGGAGGAGGGGAAGAACGTGGTCATCAACGAGCCTTACTGGTTCGCTCCCTGCGTGAAATCGGGCATCGAGTCGGGTGACGAGATCCTGGAGATCGACGGCGTGGACGTGAAGCCGCTCGATTCCAAGACCTGCTCCGAGAAGATGAAGGGCCAGCCGGGCACCATCGTGGAGTTCAAGGTAAAGAAAGTCTATACAGGCGACACCCTGAAAGTCAAGGTGCGCCGCGAACAGATACATCTTCCTGACATCGAATATGCAGGAATGCTTGACAGTCACACGGGTTACATCCTGCAGAGCGGATTCACCGAGGGCGTGGGCGACCAGATGCGCGCCAGGGTGCAGGAACTCAAGGCTCAGGGTATGGACAAGCTCATTCTCGATCTTCGCGGGAACGGCGGCGGACTTCTCACCGAGGCTGTCAAGATAGTTTCCATCTTCGTGCCGCAGAATTCGCTTGTGGCCACCTCGCGCGGCCGTGACGGAAAGGAAATGACCGTTTATCGCACGCAGCAGGAGCCTCTGGACGAGAAACTCAAGCTCGTGGTGCTCGTGGACGGAGGTTCGGCATCCTCTTCGGAGATCGTGAGCGGAGCGCTTCAGGACCTGGACCGCGCCACCATAATGGGCACCCGCACCTACGGCAAGGGCCTGGTGCAGAACGTCCACAGCCTTCCTTACGGCGGGCAGCTCAAGGTGACCATTGCCAAGTATTACACGCCTTCCGGCCGCTGCGTGCAGGCCAGGGACTATTCGCACCGCAATCCTGACGGCAGCGTGGGGATGATCCCCGACTCCCTGACCCACGAGTTCAAGACCCTGAAGGGCCGCACGGTGCGCGACGGGGGCGGCATCACCCCTGACGTGACCCTCACCGTGCCCGAATATGACGACATCATCTATTCGCTCGTGGTGAGCGGAACCGTAGGCCAATACGCCCTCAAATATAAGATTGAGCATCCTTCCATACCTGCTGCGGACGATTTCCATTTCACTGATATGGAAGATTTCAAGGCTTACGTGAAGCCGCTTCTGAAGGAATCTTCCTGGCCGGATCTCGAAAATATCAGGACCGAACAGATAATCCCGTTCATCGAGGAGGAGATAGTGACCCGTTATTATTATCAGGAGGAAGGCGTAAGACACCGTCTGCAGTACGACGACGAACTTAAGGACGCTCTGACCAGGGACCTTGTCTTATGAATCTGATCT
>CAYMDZ010000039.1:0-6636 GCA_964389355.1 uncultured Muribaculaceae bacterium
CGCAGCGAACGGTGGAACGTGATGCCGAACCTGTGCGCCTCATCGCGTATGTGGGTCACCACCCTGAACGCCTGCGAGTTCCTGTCCAGAAACAGCGGATACGGGTCGTCCAGCAGCACTATCTCCTCCATTCTCTTGGCCAGGCCCACCACGGTCATCGAATTCTGCAGGCCAAGCTCCTCTATCGCCTGCATGGCAAATCCGAGCTGTCCCTTGCCGCCGTCTATGATGACCAGCTGAGGCAGATCCTCCGGATTCTCGGCCATCAGACGCGAGTAGCGGCGGCCCACCACTTCCTTCATCGAAGCGTAGTCATTGGCCCCGACCACGGTCTTGATCTTGAACTTGCGGTAATCCTTTTTCGAAGGCATACCGTCGCGGAAAACCACGCACGAAGCTACCGGATTGGTGCCCTGGATGTTGGAGTTGTCGAAGCACTCTATGTGCACAGGCAGTTCGCTCATTCCGAGCACGCCCTTGAGCTGTTCGAGGGCTTCCTTCTTGAACTCCTGCGGATCGGTCTTCTCGAGCTGGCGCAGGGAATTGAAATGGAATTCCTTCGCGTTCTTCAGGCTCAGCTCCAGAAGCGCAAGCCTGTCGCCGCGCACCGGTATTCTGAACTCCACGCCGTCTATCTGAACATCCGGATAAAACGGCACTATGACCTCGCGGGAAAGCGTCCCGAGCCTTTCCTCTATCTCTGCGATGAAGGTGCTCAGAATCGCCTCCTGACTTTCCTCTATCCCGAGACGGAACTCCAGATTCAGACTCTGGATTATCGCTCCGCCCTTGAGCCTCAGGAAATTGCCGAACACGCGGAAAGAATCGATCACCAGCGAGAACACATCCGCATTGATGGAATTGTTTCCCGTCACGATGCTCTTGCTGTAATGCTCGGAGAGCAGGTCTATCCTGGATTTGTACGCCTGGGCCAATTCGAAATTCAGCTCGCCCGCCGCCTTCTGCATCCGCTGCCGGTAATCCCGGATGAGCGGCGCGCTTTCGCCTTTGAGAATCTGCACCACCTCGTCTATGTCCTTCGCATAAGTGTCCGGGGACACCTTCCCTGTGCAGCAGGCCAGGCATTTGCCTATCTGAGAATCCAGACAGGGGCGGAATTTGCACTTCTCCACCGCGTCGGAGGTAATCTTCAGCGAGCAGGAACGGATGGGATAGAGCGAAGTGACGAAATCGAGCAGCTTGCGGGCGTGATAGACGGAACTGTACGGCCCGAAATAAAGCGAACCGTCACGCACCACCCTGCGGGTAAGGAAGACCCTGGGGTAAAGCTCTTTGGTCACGCAGATCCAGGGATAGGTCTTGGAATCCTTGAGAAGGATGTTGTACCTGGGCTTGTACTGCTTTATGAGGTTGTTTTCCAGCAGGAGAGCGTCGGATTCGCTGTCCACCACCGAATACTGTACGTCGCATATCTTCGCGACGAGGGCGCGGGTCTTGGTGTTCAGCCTGGCGGGGTCCACGAAATACTGTGAAACCCTCTTGCGCAGGTCCTTGGCCTTGCCTACATAAATAACCGTTCCCTCGGAGTCGTAATATCTGTAGACCCCGGGGGAATGCGGAAGCAGCTCTATTTTGTCCCTAACGTCCAAGGGCTTCCCTGACGGCCTCTTCTATGTCGTCGCCGCGAAGGTCCCTTTTGAGGATGGTTCCGTCAGGGCCGAAAAGCATGATCTGAGGAATACCCTGTATGCCGTAGATGTCGGTAGGGATTCTCTGTGCGTTGACGATCTGGTTCCAGACCACACCGTGCTCCGCTGCAGCCGCGGCGGTGTCTTCAGGCTTGTCCCATACGGCTACGCTCAGCACATCAAAATTCTCGCCCTTATAGGTGTTGTACACCTTGGCGATGTTCGGAATCTCCCTCTTGCAAGGGCCGCACCAGCTGGCCCAGAAGTCCACGAGGATGTATTTTCCTTTGCCGATGTAATCGGAGAACTTGACTCCGTCCACCTCGAAATCGGTGAACATGCAGCCTTCTTTGGTAGAGAGACTGGCGTCGATGAAGGCGGAGATCTTCTGAACGGACTCATCTTCCTTCACCTTCTTTCCCAGGGATGCCAATACCTTCTGCGCATCTTCCGCGTCAGGGTTCACCTCGGAAAAATAAGTCTTGAAAGCCTCGAGACCCAGGGCATTGTTCCTGTTCTTCCTTATGGTGGAGAGGCACAAGTCCTCCAGAGACTCGATGGTAGCGTCGTACAGGGAGTCGACAGCCTCGTCCAGAGCCTCGGCGCTCAATTCGGCATTGGCCTTGAGTGCGCTGTACTCGGTATTGAATGTGTTTACCATCTCCTCTACCTGGGATTTGAACTGTGCGGTTTTCTCTTCAACGTTCTGGCCGTTGGCACAACCGGCGAAGAGCAGGGACGAGAGAGCGATAAGTGCAAAAAAACGTTTCATAAATTATTGGATTTTAACAAAAACAGCCGGCCTCGAGTTCGAAACCGACTGCTAATATAGTTATTTTCTTAATGAAAATTACTTGCTGTCCCTACGAGGACGACGGTCGCCGCGACGTCCGCTACGGTCTGAACGACCGCCCTGACGTCCTGCGCCTGCTGCCTGCGCATTGGCTGCTGCTATGGCTGCAGGAGTAAGATCCTGTTTGCCATATTTCTCACCGTTGCAGATCCAGACCTTTACGCCGAGCGCACCGACCTTGGTGTTTGCAACTGCGAGAGCGTAGTCGATATCGGCACGGAATGTATGGAGAGGTGTACGACCTTCCTTGAACATCTCGCTGCGAGCCATTTCAGCACCGCCTACACGGCCGCTGATCTGAATCTTGATACCTTCTGCGCCTACACGCATGGTGTTGGCAACTGCCATCTTGATGGCTCTGCGGTAGCTTACACGTCCCTCGATCTGACGGGCGATGGAGTCAGCCACGATGTGAGCGTCAACTTCAGGCTTCTTTACCTCATAGATATTGATCTGAACATCCTTCTTGGTGACTTTCTTAAGCTCTTCCTTGAGTTTGTCAACCTCGGTGCCGCCCTTCCCGATGATGAAGCCCGGACGAGCCGCATAGATGGTTACTGTGATAAGCTTAAGAGTTCTCTCGATGATGATCTTCGAAAGAGAAGCCTTGGCAAGACGGTTGTTAAGATACTTGCGGATTTCATAGTCCTCCGCAATCTTCTCACCATAATTTCCACCACACCAGTTAGAGTCCCAACCACGTGTGATACCGATACGGTTGCTGATAGGATTTGTTTTCTGTCCCATATTACTTGTTCTCTACTGGTTGTTTTACATCCAGAACAATAGTGACGTGATTTGAACGCTTGCGGATGCGTCCGGCTCTGCCCTGAGGGCAAGGACGGATACGCTTCAGCGTGCGGCCCGGGTCGACCATGATGGTCTTCACGATGACGTTACCGTTGTCCAGTTCCTTTGATTTTTCCGGGTTCTTTGCTTCCCAGTTTGCGATGGCACTCTTGAGAAGAACTGCCAGACGACCTGCTGCCTCTCTCTTGGAGAATTTCAGGAGATCGAGTGCGCGGTTAACTTCCACCCCTCTTACTGTGTCTGCAACAAGACGCATCTTGCGAGGAGATGTAGGTGCATCGTTAAGCTTTGCTACTGCAGTGACCTTTTTCTGCTCCTTGAGCTTTTCGGCCATAAGTCTTTTACGAGATCCCATGTTTATTCTCCTTATTTCTTGTTGTTACCAGAGTGACCTCTGAATGTACGTGTTGGGGCAAACTCACCGAGTTTGTGACCTACCATCTGCTCAGTTACATATACCGGAATAAACTTGTTTCCGTTATGAACTGCGATTGTGTGTCCGATGAAGTCAGGGGAAATCATGCTGGCGCGTGACCAGGTCTTGACCACCTCTTTTTTCTTGCTACCATCATTCATAGCAAGAATCTTCTTCTCCAGCGCTTCCTGGATATATGGACCTTTTCTTAATGAACGACTCATAATCTCTAAAGTTTAATTCCGTTTATTTCTTTCTTCTTTCAATAATGAACTTGTTTGAAGTAGCCTTAGGATTACGTGTCTTGTATCCCTTAGCTGGCAAGCCCTTGCGTGAACGCGGGTGTCCACCGGATGCACGTCCTTCACCACCTCCCATAGGGTGATCGTGAGGGTTCATTACAACACCGCGGTTGTGTGGACGACGACCGAGCCAGCGGCTGCGGCCGGCCTTGCCGAAAGACTCCAAATTGTGGTCACCGTTGGATACGACGCCGACTGTGGCGCGGCAGGTTACGAGAACCATACGGGTCTCACCTGAAGGCAGGCGGAGAACTGCGTGGTTGCCTTCGCGGGCAGCAAGCTGTGCGAAAGTACCTGCAGAACGTGCCATAGCGGCACCCTGACCAGGACGGAGCTCGATGGCGTGAACCATGGTACCAACCGGAATTTCACTGAGAGGGAGAGTGTTACCGACCTCAGGTGCGACTCCGCTTCCGGATTCCACCTTCTGGCCTACCTTGAGTCCGGCAGGAGCGATGATATAACGCTTCTCGCCGTCTTCATACTGTACAAGGGCGATGCGTGCGCTGCGGTTAGGGTCGTACTCGATGGTAAGAACCTCTGCAGGAACGTTGTCCTTGTTGCGAAGGAAGTCGATGATACGATACATTCTCTTGTGACCGCCGCCGATGTAGCGCATGGTCATCTGGCCTGTATTGTTACGACCGCCCGTACTCTTCAGAGGAGCCAGCAATGATTTCTGAGGCTTGTTTGTAGTGATTTCGTCAAAAGCACTGATAGCCTTGTTCCTTTGACCTGGGGTCGTAGGCTTGAATTTCTTGATTGCCATTGTCTATTCCTCCTAGATATTAGCGTAAAAATCTATCTTGTCCTCACCTGCAAGTGTGACATAAGCCTTCTTGTAGTGATTCATGCGGCCGCGGAGAAGACCAGCCTTGGTGTAGCGCTGCTTTCTCTTGCCGTGATAGTTTACTGTATTAACGTCAGCCACTGAAACGCCATAGGCTTTCTCGACTGCTTCCTTGATCTGAAGTTTGTTCGCCTTGCGGTCTACCACAAAGCCGTAACGGTTCAACTTTTCGCCCTGAGCCGTCAACTTCTCTGTAACGATTGGCTTAATTAAAATTCCCATCTCTTAGTCTGATTTATTTAACCCTGGCAGAGAGAACGTCCTGAACGCCGTCAACAAGCACGAGTGAATTTGCATTCATGATGGTGTAGGTGTTGATTTCGTCCACGGTGATGACATTCACGTTCTGAAGGTTGCGGGATGAAAGGAAAATGTTGTTTGAATTGGCAGGAAGCACGAAGAGCACTTTGCGGTCACCGGCCTTGAGGTTGGCAAGGATCTGAATGAATTCCTTGGTCTTAGGGGCCTCCATCGTGAATGGCTCCACGAAGGTGATGGCGTTCTCTGCAGCCTTGTAAGAAAGCGCTGAGCAGCGTGCGAGCGACTTGACTTTCTTGTTAAGCTTGTGCCAATAGCAACGTGGCTTCGGTCCGTGAATGGTACCGCCGCCTACAAATATACCTGCCTTGAGGGAACCGTGACGTGCGCCGCCGCCGCCTTTCTGACGGCCAAGCTTCTTCGTTGAGTGAGCGTTCTCACTGCGGTCCTTGGTCTTGGATGTTCCCTGACGCTGATTTGCGAGGTACTGAACTACATCGAGATAGATAGCGTGGTCGTTAGGTGTGATACCGAAGACCTTCTCATCGAGAGTTACCTGCTTTCCGGAATCTGTTCCGTCGATTTTGTAAACTGAAAGTTTCATACTCTTAAGCCTCCACAATTACATAAGAACCCTTGGCTCCCGGAACGGAACCCTTAACAACGAGAAGATTGCTCTCTGGAATGAGTTTAAGCACCTGAAGGTTCTCAACTTTAACTCTGTCGCTTCCTGTATGACCTGCCATACGCATTCCCGGGAACACGCGTGAAGGCCAAGATGATGCGCCCATTGAACCAGGGTGACGGAGACGGTTGTGCTGACCGTGGGTCTGACCGCCTACTCCGGCGAATCCGTGGCGCTTTACGACGCCCTGGAAGCCTTTACCCTTTGAAGTACCGATGACATCTACGAATGCAGTGTCTGTGAAGACGTCTGCAAGTGCGACAGAGTCACCGAGTTTTAGCTCTCCCGCGAAGTCCGCCTTGAACTCGACGAGCTTGCGCTTAGGAGTGGTTCCTGCCTTTTTGAAGTGCCCCTGGAGAGGCGCGCTGGTGTGCTTTTCTGAAACTTCGTCATAGGCAAGCTGTACAGCGGCATAACCATCTTTCTCTACTGTACGGAGCTGCGTAACAACGCACGGACCAGCCTCGATAACGGTGCATGGAATGTTCTTTCCATCGGCACCGAAAACGGATGTCATTCCGATTTTCTTTCCAATTAATCCAGGCATTGGTTTAATAATTAATTGTTTATAAAATAAAATTTATTCGTTCCCCATTTTTAGGGGCTGCAAATTTATGAATAATATCCGAAAAGTCCAAATCACGCTGAAAATAAATTGGCTCCGCGGCAAAGCGCCGGATTTTCGGGCAGGGCAGAGACTTTTCGGAGCGTTTGCACGTGCGGGGTCGCGAAGCGACAGCGAAGAAAAGTCACTGCCCTGTCCGACAAAAGCACAATTTGCGTATATTTGTTCTATGGACAGGTTTCTGGGCAT
>CAYMDZ010000040.1:0-1226 GCA_964389355.1 uncultured Muribaculaceae bacterium
GCTTCATCCTCGGCCAGAAGCACTACCCGGTGCCTTACGACCTGAAGTCCATGGGCCGGTTCCTTTTCTGCGCCGCCGTACTTTATGTCATCTACGTTTTCGCGGTATCCAGGTGCGGGACGGTGCTGTCCCTTATAGGCGGCACGGCCTTGCTCGTGATCTATATGTATTTAATTTACAAAGAGATAAAGAAATGAAAAAGTTAATCCCCATTACCCTTATGTGCGCAATGTTTTTTACATCCTGCGGCGGCGGACACAAGAATGCCGCCAAACAGGCCGAGGCGGAGCCGGTAGATTCCACCGCCATCATCGAGAAGGAGAAGAAACTCGCCGAGAAGATAGCAGCCCTTCCTGACGAGCCTGAATTCGATATCATCACCACGCTCGGAACCATACGCGTGAAGCTTTTCGCCGATACTCCGAAGACCCGCAACAACTTCGAGCGTCTGGCCCTGGAAGGCTTCTACGACGGCATCCTCTTCCACAGAGTCATCAACGGCTTTATGATCCAGGCCGGCGACCCGCTGTCCAAGGACCCTGACCAGAAATCAGCCTGGGGCACCGGCGGTCCGGGATACACCGTTCCTGCCGAGATTCTGCCCAACCACAAGCATCTGAAGGGTGCGCTCGCTACCGCGCGTCGCGGGGACCGTGCCAATCCTCTTCGCGAGAGCAGCGGCTCCCAGTTCTACATCGTGCAGGACGAGAGGACCTGTTCCCAGCTTGACGGCCAATACACCGTGTTCGGCCAGGCCGTGTCCGGACTTGACGTGATAGACAAGATCGCCGCCGTTCAGACCGACGCCAGGGACTGTCCTGTAAGTCCGGTGAAGATCGTGGCCATCAAAGTGGCTGAATAATGAGATACATCCAGGTCAGCTCCGTTGACCCCTGTTACAATATGGCTTTCGAATCCTGGGCGCTTAAAAACCTGCCCGGGAGCGAAAGCTGGTTTTATCTTTGGCGTAACCGTCCGTCGGTAATCATCGGCGAGAATCAGGACGTCTACACCGAGGTGAACCTGGATTATCTGGCTCAAAATGACATAGCCCTCGCCCGCCGCACCACCGGGGGCGGGGCTGTCTATCACGACCTTAACAACCTTAACTATTCGTTCATAGGGGAAAACGTCAGCGTGGACCCCATAGTCGAGGCTCTCCGACAGCTCGGCGTCCCGGCGGAAAAGACAGGACGGAACGACATCTTCGTGGCCGGCCGCAAGGT
>CAYMDZ010000040.1:1326-6589 GCA_964389355.1 uncultured Muribaculaceae bacterium
GCGTCCCGGCGGAAAAGACAGGACGGAACGACATCTTCGTGGCCGGCCGCAAGGTCTCCGGTTATGCCCGCCGTATGGAATGTGACAGGTGGCTCGTCCACGGCACGCTTCTCTATGATGTTGATCTCGACTCCCTCCAGCACGCGCTGGACACCCCTCAGGGCAAGCTCTCCCGCAAAGGAGTGAAGTCTGTGCGCAGCGCCGTGGCTAATCTGAAGGATTACCTTCCCCAGACCCGGTCCGTGCAGGACTTTGAGCGGCTTTTGCTCTCCACCTTCCCTCCTATGCGGGAATACCGTCTAAGCGAAGCGCAGAAGGCTGAAATAGAGCTGCTTAACCGCGACAAGTTCTCCTCCCCGCAGTGGCTCTACGGCAAGCGCACGCAGGCTCCCGTTCACCGGCTGGCCCACCTTCCCTGCGGACAGGTGGATGCGTGGCTGGATGTAAGTGACGGGACTGTCCGTTCAGTCGTGTTCTCGGGAGATTTTCTGGGCGCGGAAAGCGCAAATGTTCTTGCTTCGCGCCTCGAGGGCGTAAAGTATGACTTTACATCCATCCTCGAAGCCCTTAAAAAAGAAAGAGTCGAAGATTACTTCGACTCCACTTCAGCTGACCAGCTGGTCTCCTTGATTATCTCCGACACGCTCGGGTGAGGGAAGATAACTTTTCTCAAGGCTCCAAGCGTCATGCCGTTTTCTATCGCCAGACACCCCTGGGATATCATCTCGGAGGCGGGCCCGCCCAGAATCTGCAGACCGAGCACTTTCCCGCCGCCTTTTTCGCAGATTATCTTGCATATTCCGTTCTCGCGCTCCGTCTCGGCCACGAACCGGCCGGAATAGGTGAGAGGCAGTTTGTGTACCTCATATTCTATTCCCTGTTTCAGGGCCTGCTTCTCGGTAAGGCCCGTGGATGCGATTTCCGGTTTGCAGTACACTGCGCTCGGCACGGCGCTGTAATCCATCCGGTCCGGCAGTCCGAGGATGTCATTTACCGCCACTTCGGCCTCCCTGCTGGCACAATGCGCGAGCATATATTGGCCGGTGATGTCGCCTGCGGCGTAGATTCCCGGAACTGCGGTGCGCATATGCTCATCGACCTCGACCGCCCCGCGCGCATTGGCTTCAAGTCCCACGGACTCCATTCCGAAGCCTTCGACGTTAGGCTTGCGCCCTATGCAGAGAAGCACTTTCTCCGCTTTCAGAACCTCCGCCTTGCCAGCCTCGTCGCCGCTTAGGAAGAACTTTATGCCCTGCTTTGTGAGCGTTTCGCGCAGAGCTCCGGCCATGTCGGCATCGAACGGGCTCAGGATCTCGCCGGCCAGTTCGAACACGGTCACATCGCTTCCGAGCGCGTGGAACAGGCTCGCGAACTCTATGCCTATCACCCCGCCTCCTATTATGGCGAGGCTCGCCGGCACTTCCTGCAGCTCCAGCGCTCCGGTACTGGTCATTATCCTGTCGCTGTCAAGCCAGTCGAGGTTCGGGGTGAACGCGTGGCTTCCGGTGCAGAGAAGCAGAGCCTCCGCGCTGTAGGACTGTCCGCCAGAGGAAACAGTAAAGTTACCCTTCACACCGCCCTCGATGACGGCGTGGCCCTTTACCGTTTCCACGCCCAGATTGCGCATCGAGACGCGGATGGCACCGACCAGCTTTTTGGTCACTTTGTCCTTCCGGGACAGGATTTTGCCATAGTCGAAGGAGGTGTGGTCATTCTGCACGCCGAATTTTTCGCTCTCGCGGCTCTGCGTGTAGAGCTTGGCGCTGTAAAGAAGCGTCTTGGTGGGGATGCAGCCCTCGTTCAGGCACACTCCTCCCAATTCCCTGTCCTCGAACAGGATAACTTTAAGTCCTGCTTCAGCGGCCCTCTGCGCGGCCACGTAACCGGCAGGTCCGGCACCTATGATGGCGATGTTATACATAATCCTCAGTTTTCGCAAAAGCGAATTTTTTAATGTAAAAAACGCAAAATTTTTTCTGTCACGCCAAATCGTGGCACGGGGATTGTAATAAATCTTAACCGAATAGTTTTTTCATAGGTTAAATTTTAGGTTAGAAGGAAAGGGCAGCGTCGAGATGATGCGGCCCTTTCTGATTGTATCTACTCCTCCGTGAAGTTCGGCTTGTTGCGGTAGTTGAATCCGCGCAGGTCAAGCATCTGGAATCCCCAGCTCTTTACCCTTTCACAGAACGGCTCGTAGTGCTTGTTGGCAGGTTCGCACCACTGAACTTCGCTCAGCGCGAACAGGCGCGGCATAAGCATATACTCGAGCTGCTCGTTCGAAGGGATGTATTCCGTCCACACATTGGCCTGGGCTCCGAGGATGTGCTTCGCGGCTTCCGGAGTCAGTCCGTCGGTAGGGTTGAACGAATATACTTTCTTGAAGGTCAGGTCGCCCCAGAATGCGCAGATAGGCTCGTCGCTTTCGCGTTTGAGCGGGCTCTGGCAGTAATCGAAATAGCAGAAGTCGGTAGGGGTCATTATGACGTCGAACCCGAGATTCGAAGCCTTGATGCCGCCGCTCGTGCCTCTCCAGGACATCACCGTGGCACCCTTGTCCAGGTCGCCCTCCAGGATCTCGTCCCAGCCGATGATCTTCTTGCCCTTGCTCTCGAGGAACTTCTGTATGCGCGATGTCACGTAGTTCTGAAGTCTCTGTTCCGCGCTCGCATGCTCGTCAGCCTTCAGGCCAAGTTCCTTGATTCTGGCCTGGCAGTCAGGGCATTTGGCCCAGTTGTCCTTCGGGCACTCGTCACCGCCGATGTGGAAATACTCGCTCGGGAAGATTTCGCAGAGCTCGCCCAGCACGCCCTCCAGGAACTGGAAAGTGACTTCCTTGCCCGGGCAGAGCACGTCCGGAGACACGCCCCATCTGTACCACACTTCGTAAGGGCCGCCGAAGCAACCGAGCTCCGGATATGAAGCCAGCGCCGCTACCATATGGCCCGGAAGATCCACTTCAGGGATGACCTCTATGCCAAGTTTGCCGGCATAAGCCACGACTTCCTTCATCTGCTCCTGGGTGTAGTAGCCGCCGTAGCGGATGTTGTCCGACGGGCCGTCATAGTAGCCGACCATAGTGCCGTTGCGGTATGCCCCTACCTCGGTAAGGCGCGGATAGGCCTTGATCTCTGCCCTCCAGCCCTGGTCCTCGGTCAGATGCCAATGCAGACGGTTCAGCTTGAGTGTAGCCATCATATCGAGCACCTTCTTTACCTCGTCCACGCTGAAGAAATGGCGGCAGCAGTCCAGTTCCACTCCTCTGTAGCCGAAGCGAGGCTTGTCCTTTATCTCGCAGCACGGCAGCTCCCATTTCTGGTCCTCGGCCGCGGCGTTCCCGTAGATCGCCACGGGAAGCATCTGCTTGATGCTCTGGAGCGCGTAGAGGAACCCGTTGTCGGACGATGCCCCCACGATCACGCTTTTCTTCGTGACATTGATGGTATAGGCCTCTTCCACCAGGGTAGGGTCCACGTAGAACACGAAGCCCTTCACGTTCCCTTCGCGCACGCTCTGTTCGAGCCTTGAAGGTCTGCCCACAGGGTAGATCTGTCCCGCACACAGGGTGAGCTGGCTGGAGAATTCCTTGACGGCCTGGTAGGCGGTCTCGCCCATTCTGGAGTCGCAGTTGATGGATGTTCCCTTCAGTTTGAAGGTTCCGCTGTCCTCCCTTACGCTAAGCGGCGCCGGGATGATGTTGATGGTGCTGGCAAGCAGCATTGATATTAGCAACAGTTTCATATAACAAAGATTTGATTATCAGTATAGTATCAGTCCAAGCACTCCCGAGGCGAGAATCACCACGATAGGATTGGCCTTAAGGAAGCAGGTGGCCCCGAAGGCCCCGGCGAACAGCGCCCAGCTCTTCCAGTCCGGGAAATTCTCCTCGATCACGCTCACCTGGGGCAGCAGTCCGTCCCAGGAGATGTGGAAAGTCAGGATTATGCACGCCGCAAGTATCATACCCGCGACGGCCGGTTTCAGCACATTCATCACTCCGATGAAGCGCGGGTCGTGCTGGAAATGCGTGAACAGCTTCATCAGAAGGTAGAAAATCAGGAACGAAGGCAGGACGATGGCAAATGTCGCGGTCGCGCTGCCCAGCACTCCGGCCAGGTTTCCGAAGCCCGCGTCGTGCATCACCTGGTAGCCCACATAGGTCGCGCAGTTTATGCCGATTGGCCCGGGAGTGGTCTGCGAGATGGCTGTGATGTCGGTGAACGCCGCTTCTGTGATCCAGCCGCGCACGCCCACCACCTGATTTTGGATGAGGGAGATCATCGCACCGCCTCCGCCGAAATTGAACAGGCCAATTATGAAAAAGGTCGAGAAGAGCTGCAGGATGAGGGTCAGCATTTCTTGTGACGCCCCTCCCTGGCCACTTCTACGGTTATGGTTACGGTCAGAAGGCAGATGAGTATCCAGATGACGGAGATCTTGAGAAATGCCACCAGGAACGCCGTGCCGAAGGTCAGCGCCCAGGCCCACCAGGTCCTGTTCCCCTTTCTGGCCATGTTGTACGCCGGCACCAGAATCAGCGCCACCGCCACGGGCCTTATGCCCTGGAATATGCGCTGGATTATCGTGTTCTCCTTGAATGAGGTGAACACCATCGCGATCGCGAGTATTATTATGAAGGAGGGGAGCACTGCGCCTATCGTGGCCGCGATGCTGCCCTTGAGTCCGCGGATCTTGTATCCGGAGAATATGGCCATATTGACTGCCAACAGCCCCGGCGCGCTCTGGGCGAGGACCACCACGTCTTCGATCTCGCTTTCGTCCACCCATCCGCGTTTTTTCAGTTCTTCCTCTATGACCGGGATCATCGCATAGCCGCCTCCTATTGTGAAGGTGCCTATCTTGGCGAATACCCGGAAAATCTGCCACAATGACGCCATATTTCTTTTCTGCTAAATGCCCGCGGTTCTTTCAAGGCCGCGAAACTCACAAATTTAGCATTTTTACGCCGATTTTCCGGCGGTGCGTCGTGTTAATCTTTAATTATATGTGCAGATGACTGCTCGTATTTTCCCGGGGAGATCGAATGATTTGTCCGGTTTTGCCGGCGCAGAACGGCTACGGGGGGGCTCGGGCGGAAAATTTCAGAAAATTTGAAAATATTTTTTGAAAAAGTTTGTGAATTAAAATAAAGTCTCTATATTTGCAGTCCCTTTCGCGCTGAGCGAAACAGTTCTTTGAAAATATTGGAAAGATAAGTACAAGCAAGTACCGAGAGAATTCAAGAAAATTTAATCGAGAGCGT
>CAYMDZ010000041.1:0-6542 GCA_964389355.1 uncultured Muribaculaceae bacterium
TAGAGAACGGAACCGTGTGTCGTGAGACACTTCTCGGCAGGGCCGCCGCCTATCTTCTGATATATCTGGGGATAGCCGTTTACGGTCTTATGATAGTTCCTGCCATCTTCGGTATGCCGCAGAGGGGAGAAACACTTGAACTGCTCGTGCTGATACTTCTGTTTCTCTGCACGTGCATAGCTTTCAGCTTTACTTTCAGCAGGTTTGTACACCATAGAGAGACAGTGTTCGTGGTCCTGCTCTTTATGTCCTCGCTGTGTTTCTTCCTGAGCGGCTGTGCCTGGCCTGTCAGCGCATTCCCTCCATTCTGGAATGCGTTCTCATACATATTCCCGTCCACCTTTATGATCAGGGCGTTCAACAATGTGAACAATGCCGCATGCACGCTCTCGATGATAAGGCCTCAGATTATGGGTCTGGTCATCCAGTTCGCGGTGTACAGCATCCTGGCGTTCATTCTGGACAGGATATTCAGTCGCAGGAAAGCCTAAAGCGACTGAATGAATGACTGCATTTCTTTTTCCTTGCTCAGGGCACTCTGGAAGAGAGCGTACTGGTTGCGTGCTCTTACCAGATTGTGCTCCGGGTATTGGATTTTATAGTAGGTGTCGCCGTTGATGTAGTCGCAGAGGAACCGTACAGCCTGCATGTAGGCGAAAAGTTCCACGGCGTACGGGAGCATCTCCTTCTCGAGCGGAGTTAGGAATTCTCCGGCGGTGGACAGGTATCCTTCGGTGAATGCCTTGAAGATGTCCATCTTGAGATGTATCTTGTCATATTCCGGGCTGTCTTCCGGGACAGGATTGGCAGCGGTGCGCATGAAATCTCCGAAATCAGAGAATACGAATGACGGCATCACGGTGTCCAGGTCGATGACGCACAGCACTTTGCCTTCCGCGTCGAACAGGACGTTGCCCACTTTCGTGTCGCAGTGGCAGATGCGCTTCGGAAGTTTCCCTTCGGCGTGCAGTTTCTCGGCGCTGCACATCTTCTCCGCGTAGGTCTCCGTAAGGTCCAGCAGGTCACGCACTTCACCGGCACGGCCCTTCGGATCGGCGGCCACGGCTTCGCGGAGCTGTCTGAGACGCAGCGGCATGTTGTGGAAGTCCGGGATGGTCTCGCCTATCTTCTCCGGAAGGTCGGTGAGCATGGCCTCGAACTGTCCGAATGCCTGTCCGGCCAGCCTTGATGACTCTTCATTCACTTCGTCTATGTTGCGGCTGCCCTCGATGAAGGCTGACATGCGCCAGTATCCGCCCTTCGGATCGACAAAGTATGTTTTGGCGCTGTCCTTCAGCTGGAGGAAGTTCAGGACCTTGCGGTCCAGGTCGGGTTCACCCTTCTCGGTGAGCTTTTTGCGTATATGTGCCGTGACGGCTTCGATGTTGTGCTGGAGCAGTTCCACGTCCTGAAAGATGGCGTTGTTGATGCGCTGCAGGGCGTAGTGCCTGTTTTCGGCGGTGGTGACTTTGAACGTGTCGTTGATCAGCCCCGAGCCAAGCGGCGCGACGCTCCTGACCGGTGAATCGACTTTGAACTCCCCGGCGATTTTCTCTATCTCATTTTCGGTGTACATACTGGTATTGGTTTTGCCTGTAAAGATACGAAAAATTTTATGCCCGGGGCATTCTAAAGCACCGAATTGGCATATTCGGCGAAATGGAGTATGCGTTCTGATGCGTTGACGTTGAACAGCAGGTGCTCGAAGTCGCGCCCCTTGGCCCTGGCGAGCAGTGCGCACAGTTTCATGCTCAGCAATACGGAATCTGCAGGAGTCGGCACGGAAAAGAAAAAGCCGCAGCGCTGCACCTGCTGAGTGATGACGGGATAGACAACTCCCTGATCCTGAGCCTCTATCTTAAGCAGAAAACGTTCGTCCCGGTGGCCGGTCAGTCTCAGTTCGAAGAGAAACTCCGGGAAATAGATGTTTCTTCTGAATGCGGTAAGTTTGGAATTATCTTTGTCTCGGGTTTCTATATTGAGCCCTTCGCGTTTCAGGAATGTGATCACGTTGTCTGTCATCCGGGTGAATTCCTGCTCCGTGAGATCTTTGCAGTCGAAATCGAGATCTTCCGAGAATCTGTCTATCCCCTTTATCAGCCGAAGGTTCGTCCCTCCTATGAATGCCAATTTGCATATGTACGGAGATGTCGACTTCTCGCGGAATTCAAGGAAACTGATTATATTTTATTTCTGAAACACTGCAAGTATAAATGTTTTTGGAAACAAAACAAGGGGTTGAGGTTTTTAGTTACAACGATTTTGGGAATATGCTAAATTTGTTATAACTTTGTGATATGACGACCAATTTGAATATAATGAGAATAGGGAACAGTTGCGGTGTGATAATACCGTCATCTGTTATGAAGTCGCTTTCTCTTTCCGTAAGAGATAAACTGAGATTGACTGAGAGCAATGGAAAAATCATCCTGCAAAAGCAATCTGCCGATGATGTCGAGACTCCGTTTTTCGCTTTGGATGAGTGGTGTAGGGAGCGCGGGTATGAAGGAGAATCTGTCCGGACGGCTTTGGACTATGTTTCTGACATCCGTTCTGCCAGAAGGGATAAGGATATTCCGCAATGGTAATGGATCCGGTGAAATATCTGATAGATTCTGATATTCTGATTGCAATGCTTCGGGATATCAGCGGTGCGACAGGACTTCGACAGAGGGCTCTGAATGTAGGCTTGCAGAATTGCTATGTCAGTTCGCTTTCAATCGCAGAACTGTCATCGGGAGCATACCGGATGGCTTCTGACAGAGGATTGTTTGAGGTGGAATTCATCCAGAAAATCTTTAATGTTCATCCGTTTGGCCTTAAGGAATCCGCTGATGCGGAATGTTTTGGCCGGAACAAGGCGCTTCTTTTCGCAGCCGGCATACCGATAGCGGATATGGATCTGCTGATCGGGTCTTCTGCATTGGCCGGCGGTTTCGTGATGGTTACCCATAACACAAAGCATTTTCGTCATATTCCGGAGTTGAAGGTTGAGGATTGGTTGGGGTGAAGTGAAGGCGTTTGGGATTAGCCACGCTGCGCGTGCCTTTTCCCTTGATGCTCGCCGCGGGGCCCTTGCTCCCCTCCCTCTCCGGGATTTCGACGCTGCGCGCCGACATCCCTCCCCGCCTGCGGCGGGGCGTTGCAAAGCACAAAAAAATCAGCGTTCAAGCGAGCTTGACGCTGATTTCTTGTGCTTTGCGGAGAGTGAGGGATTCGAACCCCCGAACCCGTTAAGGTCAACAGTTTTCAAGACTGCCGCCATCAACCACTCGGCCAACTCTCCTTCCTTGAAAGGGACTGCAAATTTATGCAAATAATTTGTCTTTGCAAAATTTTTTGCGGCCGCGAAGACTAATTTTCTTCGTCTTCGTCGTAGATCTCTTCAGGCTTGTCGTCGTCCTCTTCGTCATCGTCAACGGCGTCGTCGTCCAGATCGTCACCGTCATCCCCGCCGAGAAGGTCCAGAAGGCTCTTTTCCCCGGGAAGTTTTCTCCTGTCCTTCGGCAGATCCTCGAATGCCACGTAGCCGTTGTCGAATGCGGCAGGTTCCGGTCCCTTGGAATCCGGGAGCAGGGTAGGGATCTTGATAGCATCGCCTTTCTCCTCTCCCTCCAGGGTTATGATGACGCGTTTCTTGGCCTGCGTGTCGTAATAATAGTCGAAGCACACCGCACCGTCAGCCACGGCCTTTCCAAGTGTCACGTCGTCCACGGCGCCATAACCGAGGTCGATCAGCGCATAGCGGGCGATTACGTCCTGTTTTTCATCGTAGGCCTTGAACAGAATCGGCTGGTCCACAGGAAAGATGAGGTCTGACTGAAGCTGCTTGTGAAAGTGGTACAGCGTATTGGCAGAATTTACCTTGTAGATTCTGTAGAATCCCTTGATGCCGGGAAGTGTGACGCGGAATTGATAAATCATACGACAAAATTAAAAAAGAAATGCTAAATTTGAATACTATGTCGGAACAATCTGATGAATATTACAGCATAGAGGCACCTGCGGAGGGCATTTTCAAAGACCAGAAGAGCAGGTTTCTCGCATTCGCGTATCCGGTGGAAAGCGAGGCGGAGGTGAAGGCCCTGCTGGATAAGGCCAGACGGGACTACCACGACGCCCGCCACCACTGTCTGGCGTACAGGATAGGTTATGACGGGGGCCTGTGGCGCGCGAGCGATGACGGAGAGCCGTCCGGCACTGCCGGGAGGCCGATTCTGGGGCAGATAGACAGCGCGGGACTTAGCGATGTGGCGGTGATAGTGGTGCGTTATTTCGGAGGCATCAAGCTTGGAGGGCCCGGTCTTATCGCGGCATACAGGGAGGCGACCCGGGATGCGCTTCAGAACGCGGTGAAGGTGCGCAAGGTCGCCGGAAGGTGGTACAGATTGGCATACGACTATTCGCAGATGCCCGATGTGATGAAGATCGTCAAGGAGATGGCACTTCCTCAGCGGGAGCAGTCGTTCGCCCAGGAATGCTCGCTGCTGGTCCGGGTGCGTCTGTCTTCGGAGTCCGACTTCTTGGAAAAGATAAAAAATCTGCCTAACTTTAAGTACGAAATCATTTAATTTATAACGACTATGGCTAAAGTTCACGTTTTCAATGCTGGGCCTTGCCTGCTTCCTCCGGTGGTGCTGGATGAAGCTGTGGAGGCTATCCGTGATTTTGCGGGTACAGGGGTGTCCCTGCTTTCCATCTCTCACAGAACGAAGGAGTGGGAGGCCGTAATGGACGAAACCCGCGCTCTGTGGAAAGAACTTTTGAAGATTCCTGACGACTACGAGGTGGTGTTCCTTTCGGGAGGCGCCTCCATGGAGTTCCTGTACGTGGCTATGAATTATCTGGAGAAGAAAGCCGCCTACCTGGACACCGGCGTGTGGGCTTCGAAGGCGATAAAGGAGGCCAGGGGCCTGGGAGAGGTCGAGGTTGTCGCTTCTTCCAGGGACAGGAACTATACCTATATCCCCAAGGGATACATAATTCCGGCTGATGCGGACTATTTCCACATCACTACGAACAACACCATCTACGGCACTGAGATTCACGAGGACATCGTTTCGCCCGTGCCGCTTGTCGCCGACATGTCATCCGACATAATGAGCCGTCCGGTGGACGTGAGCAGGTACACGATGATCTACGGCGGCGCCCAGAAGAACGTCGGCACGGCAGGCTGCACCTTCGCCATCATCCGCAGGGATACTCTCGGCAAGGTCACCCGCTATCTTCCTACGATGCTCGACCTTCGCGTGCACATCGACAAGGGCTCGATGTTCAACACCCCGCCTGTATTTTCCATCTACATAATGCACGAGACCCTGAAGTGGATAAAGGCCCAGGGCGGAGTGGAGGCTGTTCAGAAGGCCAATGTCCGCAAGGCGCAGACCCTCTACGACGAGATAGACCGTAACCGCCTGTTCGTGGGCACCGCCGCCAGGGAGGACCGTTCGCTTATGAACGTCTGCTTCGTGATGGCCCAGGGCTTCGAAGACCTTCAGGACGATTTCCTCTCATTTGCGAAGCAGTGCGGAATGGTGGGCATCAAGGGTCACAGGAGCGTGGGCGGATTCCGCGCATCCATCTACAACGCCTGCACGCAGGAGGATGTGGACGCCCTGGTAGCCTGTATGAAAGAATTCGAACGACTCCATAAATAATTAACGGACCTTCCTATGAAAATATTGCTTGCTACACAGAAACCTTTCGCCGCCGGTGCGGTGCAGGGCATAAGAGAAATCATCGAGGGCGCGGGATATGAATTCGCGACCCTGGAGAAATACGCTTCCGAAGACGATCTGGCGCTTGCCGCAGCAGATGCGGGCGGCCTTATCGTGCGCAGCGATCTGGTGGGCAGGACTACCTTCGAGGCCGCCAAGGGCCTCAAGATAGTGGTGCGCGCCGGGGCCGGGTACGACAATATCGACCTTCAGCAGGCCACGGAGCACGGCGTGGCGGTGATGAACACCCCCGGGCAGAATGCCAATGCGGTCGCGGAACTTTTCATCGCGCTTATGATCTTCATGGCGCGCAACCAGTTCACCCCTTCCACGGGCCGCGAGATTATGGGCAAAACACTTGGCATACAGGGTTATGGCAATGTCGGAGCGCTCATCGCGAAGAAGGCCGCCGCCTTGGGGATGAGGGTATTGGCATACGATCCGGTGCGCAGCGCGGAAGACCTCGCCCGCAGCGGTGTGGAGCCGGTGGGAACGCTCGAGGAACTCTACTCGCAGTGCGACTGCGTGAGCGTGAACGTGCCTCTGCTGCCTTCGACGAAGGGCATAATCGGCCGCGAACTGCTGTGCAGTATGCCGAAGGGCGCCGTGCTCATCAACACCGCCCGTAAGGAAGTGGTGGACGAGCATGAACTTCTGGAGGCGCTCGAGGCCCGAGAGGACTTGAAATACGCCACCGACGTGGCTCCGGACAACTACGAGGAGCTGCGCGGAAAGTTCGGCCTTCGCGTCTATGCCAATCCCAAGAAGATGGGTGCGCAGACCGCCGAGGCCAATGTGAACGCCGGACTTGCCGCGGCGCGGCAG
>CAYMDZ010000042.1:0-6527 GCA_964389355.1 uncultured Muribaculaceae bacterium
CTTGACCGGGGTGTCCTTAAGAAGATGCCAGCTGCAGGTGGCTGTCGCGGTGTCGTAGTGGAGAAGCCCGGCTTCCGTGCCTATCCACAGCGCCTCAGGTTCGCGGGCGTCCCGGCAGATGTCCAGAACGAGCAGGTCCCTGCCGGAAAGGCTGCCGGAGAGGTCGTGTCTGGTCCAGACGCCCTCACTGCAGGAAAAGATGCTGCTGTATGATCCGGCCCAGAGCTGTCCTTCGACAGGGCGTATGACGGTGAAATGGCCGTCCAGGAGTTTTTCCTGCGCTCCTTTATTATAAAGGTACAGTCCCGTGGTGGTGGCGGCATAGACGGAGTCACCTTCGATGTGAAGGGATTTGACGTGCTTGCCGGGGCTTCCCTGCACCGTGCGGAAGCGGTCCGTGTCAGGGTCGTAGATGCTGATGCCGCTGTCCGTGCCTATGTAGAGCAGTCCGCGCGAGCAGGCAAGTGTGTTCACAAGGTTGTTTACCAGCGAAAGGGAGTCGGACCCGTTCCACCGGTAGTTTATGAAATCGAACCCGTCGTAGCGGAAGAGGCCCTGGTCCGTGCCCATCCAGATGTAGCCGGACTCGTCCTGGGTTATGGTGAATACCGAAGTGACCTGCCCGGAAGGGGGCACTATCGGACGGAACCGCCCCGAGGGGGCGGCGCCATTGGCATTCGGGAGGAGCCCTGCGCAGAGCAGCGCTGCGGAAAGTATGGTGCGTATCAGTTTTTTCATCTGTGGTATGACGGTCCGGCAGGTGGCCGGAGAACCTTGCAAATATAGGCTTTGCGCGGTAGAAATCAAAGGATGTCCGATTTCTTACACCTTATGTCCGATTTGTGGTAAATGGTGAAAAAGCTTATTTTTAACTTTGCAGAACGGAAAGCAATAACCAATAACAATCGTATATGAAACAATCGTTTCTGAAAGTGACGGCAGTGCTGGCAGCCCTTTGTGTCAGCGCGGTCGCTGCATTTTCTCAGGGCCGGACCGTAAGCGGTACAGTTACCGATGATACGGGAGAGCCTATGGTCGGAATGACCGTGTTCATCACAGGCACCACGACAGGCGTGCCTACTGACATTGACGGAAGGTACTCCATCAGGGTAACTGACGGAGCGTCCCTTACCTTCTCTTATCTGGGTTACAGGACCCAGGTCATCACAGTGAACGGACAGTCCAGGATAGATGTCCGGCTCGAGTCCGATACCGAGATGCTGGGCGACGCTGTGGTGATCGGTTACGGTACCACCACGAAGAAGGACCTCACCGGATCGGTGTCTGCCGTATCCAGCAAGGACTTCAACAACGGCCTGGTATCATCGCCTGAACAGCTTATCAACGGCAAGGTGGCCGGCGTGCAGATCATGTCTTCGAGCGGTTCGCCTACCTCCGGAAGCACCATCCGTATCCGCGGCGGCGCTTCTCTTAACGCTTCCAACGACCCTCTTATAGTGCTGGACGGAATTCCTCTGGAGATAGGGGGCATCAGCGGCAACGACGGGAACTTCCTGTCGCTCATCAACCCTGCCGACATCGAGTCCATGACCGTGCTCAAGGACGCTTCATCCACGGCCATCTACGGTTCCAGGGCATCCAACGGTGTGATCATCATCACCACGAAGAAAGGCTCGAACAATAAGATTACCGTCAATGTGAACTCCACCCAGTCCATCCAGTGGAAGACCAGACTGGCCGACATGCTCTCGACCGACGAGTTCATTGGCGTGGTGAACGGCCTTGACGACAGCTATACTTCGCTTCTGGGTACGGACCGCACGGACTGGAACAGCCAGATCTACACACCGGCCTTCGGTACGGACAACCTCGTGAGCGTGAACGGCCGCATGGCAGAAAACGTACCGTTCCGCGCATCTGTGGGCTACTATAACCAGGACGGTATCCTCAAGAGCGACAACGCTCAGAGGGCTACTGCCAATTTCTCAGTAAACCCTTCGTTCTTCGACGATTACCTCAAGCTCGGATTCAATGTGAAGGGCGCTTACAACAAGAACCACTTCGCTCCTACCACGGCCATCTGGAACGCCGCCACCTTCAACCCTACGCTTCCGGTTTATTCCGGACAGGACTATCTGGGCGGCTATACCGAGATCGAGACCGCGGGAGTGCCTAACCCGGACGCCGTGAAGAACCCGCTCGGACTTATCAATCAGACGGATGCGCAGAGTACGGTTTACCGCGTGATAGCCAATACCGAACTCGACTACCGCATGCATTTCCTGCCTGACCTCAAGCTTCACCTGGCCTACGGATACGATTATGCGCAGGGCGAAGGATATACCTCCATCCCGGAGACTGCCGCTTCGAACTATGACCAGAAGGGTTATTACGCCCCTTACGGTCCTGCCCGCAAGCACAACAGCCTTTTCACCGCATACCTTAACTACAGTACGGACGTGGACAAGCTCCGCATCGACGTGACCGCCGGTTACGATTCGCAGTACTGGAAGTCCACCACCTCGGCGGGCGACATCTACAATGCAGCGGGGGAGAGCCTGAACGGCGCCTACAAGGCTTACGACTACCGCCACTCCCTTATGTCCTACTACGGACGCGTGAACCTCTCTTATGATTCGCGTTACCTTCTTACCGCTACGGTCCGCCGCGACGGCACTTCGCGATTCTCTCCGTCCACCCGCTGGGGTACATTCCCTTCAGTGGCATTGGCATGGAACATCGCGCAGGAGGAGTTTCTGGTGGACAGCACTGTGCTGAGCGACCTCAAGCTTCGTGCAAGCTACGGTGTCACCGGACAGCAGGACGGCATCGGCGACTACAATTATCTGCCTGTATATTATGAAGGTTCGGCCAACAGCCAGTACATCGGTGCGAACGGCTCGTTCATAACCACCTGGCTTCCTTCCGCTTACGTGTCTGATCTGAAGTGGGAGACCACCAAGTCCTGGAACTTCGGCTTCGATTACGGGTTCCTTGACGACCGCATCTCGGGAAGCGTGGACTACTACACCCGCAAGACCGAGGACCTGCTCGCCACCGTGCCTACAGCCGGCGGTACGAACTTCACGAAGACCATCACCACCAATGTCGGCAATATGGAAAGCTCCGGCATCGAGGCCACGGTCAACCTCATCCCTGTCCAGACCCGTGATTTCACCTGGAACGTGGGGGCCAATCTCACCTGGCAGAACGTGAAGATCACGAACCTGACTCTGGTGGACAACGGCAAGGTCACCCAGACCCTCGTCGGCCCTACCATAGACAACAAATACGTGCAGGTGATGACCGAGGGACAGGCTCCGTACAGCTTCTTCGTGTACAAACAGCTCTACGACACCGAGGGCAGGCCTATAGAGGGCGCCTACGCCGACCTGAACAACGACGGCGTGATCACCATGGACGACAGGTACTGCTATCATTCTCCTGCGGCTGACATTCTGCTCGGATTCAATACCTCCCTTACCTGGAAGAATCTCACCGTATCTGCGGCATTCCGCGGCAGCATAGGCAACTATGTCTATAACGCGATGGCTGTGAACACCGGTGCGCTCGAGACCATGAAATACAGCGCACCGCAGCTGAACAACCTTCATTCCAGCTATCTGGAAACAGGTTTCAAGACCCGCCAGTTCTATTCCGACTATTATGTGGAGAACGCTTCGTTCCTGAAGATGGACAACCTCACGGTAAGCTACAATTTCGGCCGCGTGAAGAATCTCTGCGGCATCAGGGTGTCGGCTCTGCTTCAGAACGTGTTCACCATAACCAAGTATTCCGGTGTGGATCCGGAAGTGCCTAACGGATTCGACAGTTCGTTCTATCCGCGTCCGCGCATCTTCTCTCTCAGTCTTGGTCTTGAATTCTAAAGGAAAACAGTCATGAAAAAGATATTAGCCATAACATTCGCCGCTTTAACCCTTGCGGGCTGTTCCCTGGAGCAGTATCCTCACACGGACACCACCTCCAAGGACATATATGCCGAGGCTGCCAATTATGAATCGGTGCTTTCCGGCATCTATACCTCGATGATAGTGAACCTGTCATCCATTTCGGACGATGACCGTTTCCAGAACTACACCCGTGCGCTGGTGATGTTCCAGGAGGCCACCACCGACAACATCGACAATGTCTGGGCCGCCGGCGAAAGCACCACCGACCTGAACAACCTCGCCTGGACCGCCAGCGACTCGTGGATCTCAGCGATCTACTACCATATCTATAATATAGTCGCCCTGTCCAACGAGTTCATCCGCAACTCTTCTGATGCCAATATCGCCAGGTTCAGCTCCGAGGAGCAGGCCAGGATCGTCTCCTGGAGAAACGAGGCGCGGTGCCTGAGGGCCCTCGCGTATTCGCACGCCCTCGACCTGTTCCCTGCCTGCAACTTTGTGGACGAGACTGACGAGGTGGGATCATACATTCCGCGCACCTACGACCGTCAGCAGCTCTTCGACTATCTGGTGAGCGAACTTACCGAACTTTCGGAGGACGGTGCGCTTCCGGAGTCCTGCTACGGGCACGTCACAAGCGGAACGGCTCTGGCCATATTGGCCCGTCTCTATCTGAACGCCGAGGTCTATACGGGCGCTGCGCATTATACGGAGTGCGTGGACGCGTGCAGGAAGATAATTGCCAAGGGCTACAGCCTCGAGCCTGACTACCGCAAGCTGTTCAATGCGGACAACGACCGCCGCAGCAACGAGATAATCTTCGCGCTGGCCTGCAATGCGACTTCTACCGTGGCCTGGGGTGCAGGCACATATATGGTCTGCGCCACGAGGTTCGACAACGACGCCGGAATGCTCGAGGATTTCGGAGTTTCGACCTACTGGAATTGCCTCAGAACCCGTCCTGAGCTTGTGGACAAGTTCGAGAGCGGAGACGGCAGAGCGCTGTTCGGTTCGCGCAACCGTGTGGCTTACACCGACACTCCGGATGACGGATGGTACGCAGATGCAGGTGATACCAAATATGTCTACCAGGACAGGGAGAAGACCATTTCCGGCCACGATGAGACTACGACTGGCTGGCTGATAAACAAATGGTCGAACATTACCGACGACGGTGCTGTGGCTTCCGACACCCGCGTGAACGGTGCGGAGACAGATTTCCCTGTGTTCAGATTGGCCGACGTATATCTTATGCTTGCAGAGTCTGTGCTTAGGGGCGGTGAAGGCGCTACCCGCGCTGAGGCTCTCTCCTATGTAAACCTGGTACGCAGCCGCGCGTTCGGCGAAGGTCTCGGACAGGTGTCGGATGCGGATTTCACGCTTGATTTCATACTCGATGAGCGTGCCCGCGAACTTTACACCGAATGTACGAGACGCACCGACCTCATACGCTTCGGCAAATACACTTCCGGCTACAACTGGAACTGGAAGGGCGGAGTGAAGGACGGCAAGGACGTGGACAGCAAGTATATGTATGTTCCTATTCCTGAGGCCGAACTTTCAGCCAACCCTCAGCTCAAGGCGATCAACACCGAATACGGATTTTAAAATTATTGAATGATGAAAAGATTGATATACAGTATTCTGGGCCTGTCCCTTCTTCTCTGCGCCTGCGAGAAGGACGGGGAGAAGCTCACCGTGAAGCAGCCTGACGCTCCTGCGGAATTCACCGCCAGCGCCACCGACATAACCCTTACCACCGAGAACGCGGGTTCTCTGGTGCTCACCCTTTACTGGACCGATACGGGCGGCGTGGAGGTCAGCGACCCTACCGTGGCCATTCCTTCGGGACTGGTGTCACAGACCGTGCAGTTCTCTTCCACCCAGGATTTCGCTTCGCTTACCGAGGTGTCCGTGGATACCGACGTGAACACGCTCCAGCTTACGGGAGATGAGGTCAGCAAGATCCTTATGAAGCTCGGCCTTACCGACGTGAAGAAGTATGACGTTTATGTGCGTCTGGCCATAGTGCTCGGCTCGTCCGCCAATTACAGCGAGACCCTGTCGCTCAAGATTACACCTTTCGCCGTGGAGACCGGATTTATGAACATAGTGGACAGGTACAATACCGAGACCGTTCTGGCCAAGCTTACCGCCAAGTCCGCCACACCGACCCTGTTCGAGGGATTCGCAGTGCTCACTTCAGGCTGGTACAACTGCTATTTCGTGGCTGCGGACGGCGTTCAGTGGGGCTGCAACGACTCCTGGACGGCTTATTCGCTCGTGCCTAACTCATCGAACAACTGCTGGTTCGCCGAGCCTTCGGGATGCCAGTACGTATATGCCGACACTGCCAACGAGCTCTGGTGGCAGGTATCCGTTCCTACGGTGACCGCTACCGTGGAGGGCGCTGCCATCGAACTTGCCTATGCGAAGTCTGCAGGCGGATACAGCGGCACCATAACCACCGCGGCTGCTGGCGCTACCGTCAAGGTGGGCGGAACAGGTGCGCGCTATGACATCACTACCGGTGACAAGTCATCCGTGGATTATACATTCTCGCTTGTTCCTTCCGCCGAAGGTACGTTTGAATTCGTGGAAGGGGAGAGCGATGCAGTCATAAGCGTGGAGAAGGCCGGTACCTACACCCTTACC
>CAYMDZ010000043.1:0-6473 GCA_964389355.1 uncultured Muribaculaceae bacterium
CGCAGAAGCCGCTTGTCCGACGAGGAGTTCTGGTTGTTCTCGCCCGGCAGGGCCGAAAGCGCAGACACGTATATCTTGAAAAATTTCGACGAATCGATGGTCGGAGTCATCGCCGGGTTAAGCGCGTGGATTCCCTCCATAAACAGGATGTCGCCGTCGTTCAGACGCATCTTCCTGCCTTCGAACTGCCGCTTTCCTGACACGAAGTCGAAATGCGGAAGCTCTATCTCCTCCCCGTTCAGAAGTGCATTGAGCTGAATGCCAAGGAATTCTATGTCAAGGGCTTCCAGAGCCTCGAAGTCATATTTGCCGTCCGGCGTGCGCTGATTCCTCTCGCGGTTCACGAAATAGTTATCCAGTTCGATGACCTTCGGAACGAGCCCGACCACCCTGCACTGCTGTGCTATCCTTAAGGAAGAGGAAGTCTTGCCGCTGGACGAAGGGCCGGAAATCATAACGATACGGCATTCGTCCTTCTTCCAGAGAATCTGGTTCGCTATCTCGGCATATTTCCTCTCCTGACGGGCCTCACAGATGTTTATGAGGGGCACCGTCTTGTGAAGTTCCATAACCTTGCGGAGTATGTCCATGGAATCCACCCCGAGGGCGGAGCACCAGTCTGCATACTCCTGAATTGCATCTTCAACCTTGTTCATACACTACCAACTTTGCAGGCCCGCGGCCTGCGGGGACAAAGTCCCTGTTAAAAAATATAGTTCAGCGCTATGGTAAGTCCCATAGGATACTCCTTATGCTTCAAAACCTGCGCCGCTTCCACGCTTATTATAAAATTCTGGTTCATCGCAAGTTTCAGGCCGGCGCCGGCAGATACTGCATATCTGTCACCCACACCGAACACGTCTTCCCTGTAAGGTCTTGATACATAGCCGGCATCCACGAACGGATTCACTGCGAGATACCAGGATTGGCCTATGAAATTAAAGTTCACGATGCGCGCACGGAGCTCGAAATTGCCCCACAGATACCCTTCGCCGGTAAGGCGGTTCTGAATAAGACCGCGGACGGTGTTAAGACCGCCAAGGCCTTCGGACCCGGTCTGCCTGAGGTAGAGGGTATAAATGACAGGAAGCATATAGAACGGGGTCTCCCCTGCCACGGTGTCCTGATAGCCGAGGTGATACGCGAACACGAAACGGTCCGTGCCCAGCGAGAGGTACTGGCGGAAATGGGCCACGAGCTTGAGGTAACCGCTCTCCGCGCCGAACAGTTTCGGAGAACCGTTTACATAGGCCTCGGCCCAGATGCCGCGTGAAGGGGCAGCCTCCATATCGCGGCTGTCATACACCAGTCCGGCCTTGGCCTCAAGGTGCGATCCGCCTCCGGCCTGGGCAGCGGAGATCTTCCCTGTAGCGACATACTGGTTATACAATGAAGTGGCTGTCAGATACTTGTCCGAAGAGAAGTCCTTATTGGCCATATTCCAGAAGGACGCACCGGCCACCCAGTTAAGATTGGTCGCGAGCTGTCCCTGGAAATCCAGCAGCACGCGCAGCATGCCGCGCTGGTAGTTGTACCTGGCGGTCTGGGTGTCCTTGTTGAGGTCAAGGGCCGGGTCATAGGTCTCCGCCCCGTTGAATCCGTAGAAATAATACAGCGGATCGTACTGGTAGCTCACCGCCCCGGTGACTCTGACCCCCGGAATAAGATGCTTGCTTGTCGTACTGGGCGTGAAGCAGGGTCTGCCCCTTCGTGTATCGGGACGCCTCTATATAGAAGCGGTGTTCATATTCAGGGAAAAGCGAACCGTCACCGTAATAGAAGACATCGGCGCAGAGGCCGTACTGGAATCCGAGATCGGAACTGTAGGAGACGCAGGGAAGCGGACCGAAATTCCAGCCGCTGACTTTGTCCTGCGCCAGGGAGGCCGCCGAGCACACGGTCAGCAGCGACGCGATTAAACAGGCAGGTTTTTTCATAGGGGCAAATTTACGATAAAAAAATGTTAATTTCGCAGACGATTAGATTATGCCTTCATTTCTTCAGATAGAGAACATCTCCAAGTCGTACGGGCCCAAGGTCCTCTTCGAAAACATAGCCTTCAACATCAACGAAGGCGACAAGATAGCGCTCATCGCCCCCAACGGCACGGGCAAAACCTCCCTTATGCGCATCCTCGCCGGGGAGGACAAGTCCGACTCGGGCGGCAGCATCAGGTTCCTCAAGGAAGTGCGCATCGCCTTCCTCAAGCAGGACTTCGACTATGACCCCTCCAGCACGATCTACTCTCAGATAATTGAAGGACAGGACTTTGACTTCGAACTGAGGGCCAACAAGATCCTCGACGAATTCGGCCTCAAGCCCGGCCAGAAGATGTCCGAGCTGTCCGGCGGTGAAGTCAAGAGGGTCGCCCTGACGCAGCTCCTCGCCCACGACGCGGACTTTCTGATTATGGACGAGCCCACGAACCATCTGGACCTGGACGCCATAGAATATCTGGAGTCATACCTCAGGCGTTCGCGCTGCACCCTGTTTATGGTCACCCACGACAGGTACTTCCTGGACAGAGTCTGCAACACCGTAATGGAACTCGACCACGGCTCCATCTACATCTATCGGGGCGACTACGAGAATTACCTCGAAAAGCGCGACGAGCGCATCCGGAACTACAACGCCGAGACGGACAGGATACGCAACGTCCTTCGCCGCGAGCTCGAATGGATGCACGCCACGCCCTGCGCCCGCAGCGGAAAGGCCAAATACCGCAAGCAGGCATTCTGGGAACTGAAGGACCGCAGCGAACAGGTCTACGTCCAGAGGCAGATAAGCCTGGACGAGATGGGCAAGGGCAGCCGCCTGGGCAGCAAGATCATAGACTGCAAGCACGTGTCGTTCCACTACGACGGGGTCTGCTACCTTAACGACTTCACCTACAACTTTCAGCGCTACGAAAGGGTCGGCATAGTCGGGGCCAACGGCGCCGGCAAAAGCACCTTTCTGAACCTTCTGGTGGGCGACAGCCACGGAGACGGCGGGGTGACGGACGGAATCATCGAGCGCGGAGAATCGCTAAGGATTGGCTACTACCGCCAGCAGGGAATGACCTTCAACGAAGACGACACCGTGATGGAGACCGTCCCGGACCTGCACCTGCTGAACCGGTTTCTCTTCCCTCACGACATGCTGTCGAACCGCATAGCGTCCCTCTCCGGAGGCGAAAGGAGAAGGCTCTACCTTCTGACCATACTCATGCAGAACCCTAACATGCTCATCCTGGACGAGCCTACCAACGACCTGGACATCGTGACCCTGAACATTCTGGAGGAATACCTGCTGGAATTCAAGGGAACCCTTGTCATCGTCTCCCACGACAGGCATTTCCTGGACAGGCTGGTGGACCATCTGCTGGTCTTCTGCGGAGGCGGCACCGTCAAGGACTTCATAGGCAACTACACCGAATACCGCACCTTTCTCAAGGACTGGCAGGCCGAGCAGAAAGCACAGGCCAATGCCAAAGCCCGGGCCAATGCCGCACCCGCGGACCCGAAACTCCGCAGCGAGGACAGGCCGCGCAAGCTCTCGTTCAAGGAAAAGCGCGAACTCGAGCAGCTCGAAGCCGAGATGCCGCAGATCGAATCTCAGCTGAAGGCCCTCGAAGAGGAGATGAGCTCCGGCCAGGCCAATTTCGAAAGGCTTCAGGAGATATCAAAAAGCTACGAAGCCCTCAAAGGTGAACTTGACCTTAAAGAGCTTCGCTGGCTGGAACTTTCCGAGATCGCTTCCTAACGGCGACGGGCACGGCGGCGCGACGACTTGCGGTGCTTCTTGGAATTGGCCGTGAGCACGAAATATGCTGCGGCGGCCACTATCACGATCCCTATTATAAGGAAAGTGGACGTGCTCACCTGACTTCCCTTCACGTTCTGCCACATAGAGAGGAGTTTTTCCGTATCATCGCCCCAATCGTGTTCGAGGGCGCAGTTCTCTATCACGGAGCGGTCCGGATAAAGTATAGGGTTCACGCGTACGGACTTGGCATCTTCACCGAAAAAATATGACAGGTCTATAGGCTCACAGGATTCATCTATCTCGGATTCAAGCACTTCGAGGGCCCCGTTCGAAGCCACATAGCCGGTCTCTTCCATATTGCGTATGGCGATGTCCGGGCGGCACATGAAGTCGATGAAGTAGGTCGCGGCCTTCACGTTCTTCGCGTATTTGGGGATCACCCAGCCGTCGAACCACACGGTGGAGCCTTCTTCAGGCACTGCATAATCCAGGCTGACGCCCACGCTCGCCGCCTCGTTGATGGCCCATACGGCATCGCCGCTCCAGTTGAGCGACACATAGGCGCGGCTTTTCGTGAGCTGCTCCTTGCCCAGGTCGGCCTCCCAGCCGCAGACGCCCGGCTTGCACTGCAGAAGATAGTCCTGCACCAGGGCCAGGCTCTCGTCCGACGAATCATGCATAAGGGATGCGAGCGACACCTCACCCGACGCCAATTCCTTCTGCTTCAGATAGATAAGGACAGGCGCATAGACGTCGCGCGGCGCATCCTTGATGAGGATCTTGCCGGCGAACTTGGGATTGCGAATGATATCCCAGGTGGATGCCTCCTCGCGGGTCACATATTCTGTATTATAGATGATGCCCGTCGTGCCCCACATATAGGCTACGGAGTAGAGATTGGCATCGATATCAGGGTTGATCGAGCGGAACATATTCTCGATGAACGGAGACCTGTTGAGCGCGATGTAGTTAGGGGTCGAGCCCAGAGAGGCGAAGTCGAGGGGCAGCAGAAGGCCCTGGTTGAGCATCCTCTCGATGATGTAGTCGGACGGGCACACAACGTCGTAGTCCTCGTGGCCCTTCTCGATCTTCGAGAGCATGGCCTCGTTCACGTCGAATGTCATATAGATGACCTCCACCTTCTCCCCGGTCTGTTCGTAATACCAGTCCTGGAATTCGTCGACAACACCCTCGGCGATATAGTCGGACCAGTTGTACACCTTGAGGACGTGGCTTCTGTCCTGGGCGGACAGGGTCAATGAAGTCAGGGCGCAGAAAGCGAGCGCCAGAGATTTAATGAATCTTTCCATCGTCTAATTCTGTTTCTGTTTTTTAAAGGTTCTGATGTTTACGAAGAACAATACCAGCAGCACGGCCAGGAAAATGATGGTCATCATCGGCTTGAGTTCCGGAGTAAGACCGCTCTTTCGGGCGTCTGCGTAGATGTATGTGGACAGGGTCTCCAGTCCGGAAGAGCCTGCCGTAAAGTAGGTTACCGCGAAATCGTCCAGACTCATCGTGAAGGCCAGGATGAAGCCTCCCACCATCCCGGACTTGAGCTGCGGGATGAGGACCTTGCGCAGAGCCTGCGAAGGGGTCGCACCCAGGTCCAGGGCCGCCTCGTAGATGTTCGGATTGAGCTGCGACAGGCGCGGAAGCACGTTCAGCACCACGTAAGGCGTGCAGAACGTTATATGGGCGAGCACTACCGTGACATAGCCCTTGCTCACGTGCAGGAACACGAACAGCAGGAAAAGCGACACGCCGGTGATGATGTCAGGGTTGAGCATAGGGACGTTGTTCAGGAAGGTCATCGTCTTCTTCATGCGTCCGCGCATATTGTAGATGCCGATGGCGGCCAATGTCCCCAGCACCGTGGAGACGGCCGAAGCCATAAGGGCCACCAGAAGCGTGTTCTTCAGCGCGCCCAGCAGCGCCACCGAGCTCGAATTGGCCCCGGTGAACAGGTTCTCGTAGAGCTGGAAGGTGAATCCGGTCCAGTTGCCCAGCGACTTGGCCTCCGTAAAGGAGAACACGGCGATGAAGATGATGGGCAGGTAGAGCATCAGCAGAACCAGCCACAAATATGCTTGAGCCAATATCCGTTTAATTTTCATCTTTCTGCAGCAAAGTCGTCAAACCTATAATTATGAGCATCACGAAGGACAGCGCGGCACCCTGGTTCCACATCAGGTTGTTGAACTGCTCCTGGATGATGGAGCCGAAAAGCTGTATCCTGTTGTTGGTCAATATCTCCGAGATGGCGAAAGTCGATACCGTAGGCATGAACACCATCATCACCCCGCTCAGCACGCCGGGGAAGGAAAGCGGCAGGGTGACCTTCCAGAACACCTTCGACGGGCTCGCGCCCAAATCTTCGGCCGCCTCGATATAGCTCTTGTCCAGCTTGCGCAGAGTGTTGTAGATGGGGTATATCATAAACGGCAGGTAGTCATAGGCCAATCCGAACAGCAGCGTGCCCTTGCCCAGGCCGATTCCCAGGGAATTGAAGATCTCCGCCGTGGCAAGAGTCCTCATCAGCGCGTTGATCCACATCGGCAGGATGAACAGCACCACCGTGAACGCGGACCGGTTCAATTTCTTGTCTGCCAATATGTAAGCCGCGGGATACCCTACCAGGATGCAGATTATCGTGTTCTCCAGGGCCACTTCGAGCGACACCAGGAACGAATTCACGATCTTGCCCTCGGTGAAGAAGGCGGTAA
>CAYMDZ010000044.1:0-6447 GCA_964389355.1 uncultured Muribaculaceae bacterium
TCCTTCTGGGTATCGTGGTGAAGAACGGTATCGTGCTCATCGACTACACCATTCTGTGCCGCGAGAGGGGGATGAGCGTCGTGGATGCCTCCGTGGAGGCTGCCAGAAGCCGTCTGCGCCCTATCCTTATGACCACCCTCACCACAGTGCTCGGTATGGTTCCTATGGCGCTTGGCATAGGTGAAGGATCCGAGATGTGGGTAAGCCTGGGTATGGTGGTATGCTGGGGACTTACGGTGTCAACCATAGTCACGCTGGTACTTATTCCGACAGTTTATTGTATATTTGCCACGAGGCAGGAAAATAGAATTAAGAAATGATTGCTATATTTGTGACATACAGCCAGGCTTACGGCGAGGAGATCGTCGATATCCTGGATGAATACGGCCAGAGAGGCTTCACCCGCTGGGGGGAGACCTGGGGCCGCGGAAGTGAAAACGGAACTCCTCATTATGGTAATCACGCCTGGCCTGAGACCAATCAGGCGCTGCTGACCATAGTGGACGACGATCAGGCCGACGCTTTGCTGGAGGCCCTGCATCAGAAGGATCTGGCTTACCCGGACCTGGGACTCAGAGCCTTCACCTGGAAAATTGACAAAAAGATTTAAGTATTATTATGGAAGTTACAGTTACGAATCAGAACCTGGACGAAGTTCTCGCATCTTCGCCTGTCGTGGTCATGGATTTCTGGGCCACCTGGTGCGGCCCCTGCCGTATGCTCGCCCCTACCGTGGAGGAAGTGGCCTCCGAGGTTGAAGGCAAGGCCACGGTATGCAAGTGCAATGTGGACGAGGCTCGCGAAGTGGCTTTCAAATACAGGGTTATGAGCATACCTACCCTCATCTATTTCAAGAACGGCGAGGCCGTGGACAGGACCGTAGGTGTGGTTTCAAAAGAAGACATTATTTCAAAAATAGACAGTTTGTTATGAAAAAAGTTATTCTTACAGCTGCTGCGGCTTTGATGGCTGCAGTCAGTGCAAATGCACAGATAGGTATCGTGGGCGGTCTTACCACCGCGGCTACGAACCTTAATGAGGCCTATACTGACATCGCTGAGACCAAATCAGTCAGCCAGTATCACGTGGGTATCGTATACAATGTGGACCTTCCGCTCGGATTCAGCGTTCAGCCGGGAGTCCTTTATGATGTGAAGGGTCAGACCCTCAACACCACTCTCAAGCAGATTGGCCTGGGCAACTACGACATCACTCTGGACAGCAAGACAGGTTATCTCGAAGTTCCTGTACGTGTGGCCTGGGGATATGATTTCGGTGTGGTGGAGCCTTTCGTGTTCGCGGAGCCGTTCATCGGATACGCACTTACCACGGAGGCGGTCAGCAGTTTCAAGGATGATGCCACGAAGAATGCCGTTTCCACCATCGCTTCAGCTGCAGGATACAGCCTGGACACCAAGAACAGCGATTCTGACAAGTGGAACAACCGCAACAGGCTCGAGTACGGTGTCGGTGTCGGCGCCGGCGTGAAGCTGTTCGACTTTGCGGCCATTTCTGTCAAGTATTACTGGGATCTCGGTTCTATGTACAAGGAAGCCGAGGACGGCAGTTCGAAGACCAGCATCTCAGCTGCTGCTGTGGGCGATGCGGTAAATAATCAGAAATGCTCCGGCATAGCTGCCACGCTTACTCTTTACTTCTAACGGAAAGTGAATTACAGTACAGCAAGCCGCACGGATTTCGCGCGGCTTGTTTTTGAGTTTTATAATGCTTAGGGAAGAAATAATTGATTTTCTGGGAGAGGACTGGACCGCTCTTAACGGGCGGATAAGGGGTGCGTTGAAGTCCGATGTCCATCTTCTGCAGGCGGTGAACGACGATATCATCTCGCACAGCGGGAAGATGCTCCGTCCGCTGATGGCGCTTCTGGTGGCGCGCATTGTCGGCGGGACGGCGAACGGCGACGCAGTGAAGGTGGCTGCCGCCACTGAACTGCTGCACAATGCCACTCTTCTTCACGACGATGTGGCTGATAAAAGCACCCTGCGGCGCGGTAAGCCTACGCTCTGTTCGAAAATCGGCCCGCAGGCCGCCGTGCTCGTGGGGGATTTCTGGCTCGCGCGGGCGATGGAACTGGTGGTGGAGGTCAAGGAGCATCAGGAGGCCATCGTGGATGTGTTCTCGAACGCCATGACCTGCCTCGCGGAAGGCGAGATGCTTCAGCTGGAAAAGGCGTCGGGCGAGCGGACGGAGAGGAAGGATTATCTACGGATCATCTATTGCAAGACCGCGTCCCTTTTCGAGACCGCCTGTCTGAGCGCTGCCATCGCGAGCGGTGCGGACGAGGGCCAATTGGCACAGGTGAAGAAATACGCCTACTCGCTGGGCATCGCCTTTCAGATCAAGGACGACATTCTGGATTACGTGGGCGATGCGGCTCTGGGCAAGCCCGTGGGGATAGACCTGAAGGAGCAGAAGATCACGCTTCCGCTGCTCTGCGCGCTGGAGGGCTCGCCGCGTGAGGATGAGATCAGAAAAATGCTTTTTGACATCCACAACCATCCCGAGTATTGCGAGCAAATTCGTACATTTGTATTCGAACATCAGGGCGTGGAGAAGGCCGAGGTGATCCTGGAGCGGTATATTCAGGATGCGGTGGACGCCCTGAACTGTTTCGTGGACGGCCGGGAGAAGGAATATCTTACCGGAATAGCCAGATATAACACTGTCAGAAAGTCGTAGAATGGGTTTTTCGCAGATCAAAGGGAACGGGAAGATCGTGCAGGCGCTCAAGGGAATGGTAGATTCCGGGAAGGTGCCTCACGCCATTATGTTCCACGAGGACGACGGCGGAGGTGCCGTGGCTCTGTCGCTGGCTTTTCTTCAGTACCTTTACTGCCGTAACAGGACGCAGGGCGACTCGTGCGGGGTGTGTCCGTCGTGCAACAAGATTGCCAAACTTATCCATCCGGACCTGCATTGCATTTTCCCCGTGAATTCCGGGAAGAGCGATGACTACATCGACAAATGGCGCGCTCTGGTGCTGTCCAACCCGAATTTTACAGAGAATGAACTCAGCGAGGCCCTGGAGATCGAGGGCAAGAACGCGATGATCAAGGTCGACGAGGCCAAGTCGCTTCTGGAGAAGCTGTCTTTCAGCGCCCTGGAGAAGGGATACCGCAGCGTGCTGGTCTATCTTCCCGAGAAGATGAACAAGGATGCGGCGAACCGGCTGCTCAAGCTCATCGAAGAGCCGCCGAAGCTCACGCAGTTCATACTCATCACCCACGCGCCGGCTCAGGTGCTGGTGACCATTTCCTCCAGATGTCAGCAGATAAGGCTCGACAAGGTGTCCGGCCGTGATGTCGTGGAGGGCAGCGCAGAGCAGGTTCAGCTGCTCCGTTCACTTATGCAGGGGCTGCTGGCCCGTGATCTCTACGCCTGTCTGGAGATAGGGGATCAGCTGGCTGCGCTTCCGTCAAAGGAAAAAGCGAAAAGTTTTTGTAAATTTGCCGCAGACAGGCTCAGGGACATATTCCTGTATCAGCAGGGTATGTCTTCGCTGGTCTCTGCCGGTCCGTATCCGGAGGCGGAACTTTCGGACTGGGCGGCGAGAAGCCGGAAAACTTTCCCGCGCAAGGCTCTGGACTGCTTCAGCAAGGCCCAGATGCTGATTGGCAGGAATGTGAATACGAAAATTCTATTCACCGATTTGGTGAATTCACTATACAGGTCGATATGAACGAATCTAAGAAATACGATTGCTTCCGGGGATGTCAGATCGTGGACTGCGAGGACGGAACCAGGGAGGTTACATATAAGGAGGGCTGCTGCAAGCTGGCAGTTCACAATTATCTGAAGGATGTTCCAGCCATAGAGTACAGGGACATTTTCGAGGTAAGGTTCAAGAATACCCGCAAGGGCTATTACCGGAATGACTCCGGCCAGAGCATACGTCAGGGCGACAAGGTGGTGGTGGAAGCCGCCTCCGGATACGATCTGGGTATGGTCTCCCTCGAAGGACCGCTGGTTTACAAGCAGTTGCAGCGCCGCCGCATTGATCCCGCCTCTTACGAGTTCAAGAAGATCTACCGCAAGGCGCGTCAGGCCGACATTGACAAATGGCTGGCCGCCACCGAGCGCGAGCAGCAGACCATGATAGAGGCCAGGCGCATCGCCGCCACTATGGGCCTCGAGATGAAAATCGGCGACGTGGAGTTCCAGGGCGACGGTTCGAAGGCCATCTTCTACTATATCGCCGACGGCCGCGTGGATTTCCGCCAGCTCATCAAGGTTTTCGCTGAGGAATTCCGCATCAAGATAGAGATGAAGCAGATCGGCGCACGCCAGGAAGCCGGCCTCATCGGGGGCATCGGCATCTGCGGAAGGCCACTGTGCTGTGCCAATTATGTCACGAACTTCAAGAGCATCAGCACGGCTGCGGCGCGGTGTCAGGATCTGTCCCTGAACCCTCAGAAGCTTGCAGGCCAATGCGGAAAACTGAAGTGTTGCATCAATTACGAGGTGCCGACCTATCTCGATGCGCAGAGCCGCATCCCGAAGGTGACCGGCCCGCTCGAGTTCGAGGACGGATTGGCCTACCTCCGAAAGACGGACATACTCGCGGAGATGATGTACTTCTCTTACGACAAGTCCTCGGATGCCAATCTTTACCCGGTGCCTGCGGAGGAAGTTCGCGAGATTCAGGAGATGAACCGCAAGGGCATACGTCCGCAGTCGCTCATTCCGGACGCCGAACCTGGTTCGCCTGAGTTCGTCACCGCGGTGGGTGAGGGCAGCATCTCCAGATTCGATTCGCCGAAGAAGAAGCGCAGAAAAAACAAGTCGCGCGGCGGTAACGGGAAAAAGGATGAGAACACCGGCAAGCCGCAGAAGTAGGTTCGCGGCGCTTCTGCCGGTGCTGCTCGCCGCAGTCATTTCCTGCCAGAAGCCGGACCGCGGTTCGGAATTCATCAGGGGGGAGCGTGCGGCATACGAGTTCGTGCTGGAGGATGTGGATTCATTGGCCCTGTACGACATCTCGTTGTATACCAGTCCCAAAACCAGGAATATTATCGCTCCGGCGAGCCTTCCTCTGGAAGTCAGATGGGTTTCCGAAGAGAGCGACATCTATGTGGAGAGGGTGGTGATGGAGGTTTCTTCCCGCAGGCAGCCGTACCGTGAAGGAGTGCTTTTCCCGCTCGGCGGGCGGTGGAGGCTGGTGATATATCCGCAGGACGGGGCGGACGCGATAAACGCACTTGGAATAACGTGGAGACGATATGGGACACGATAAACTCAGACGATTTGCAGAGAACGAGACTTTCTCCTGCCTTCTGCAGCCTTCAAGCGAGGAGGTGCTTTCAGGTGGCTTTTTCAATCTTACGGACCACTCCATAAAGGGGCATTGGGGCGAAAAGATGTTCGGCCGGCCGGATGCGGAGATTATCCTGGAGCTTGGCTGCGGGAAGGGCGAATACACGATAGATCTGGCCCGCAGGTACCCGGACAAGTGTTTCATAGGCGTGGACATCAAGGGCGCGCGCCTCTGGAAGGGGGCCAAGACTGCCACTGTGGAGAAGATCCCTAATGTCGCGTTCCTGCGTACCCGCATAGAATTCATTACGGCTTTCTTCGCACCGGGGGAGGTGTCGCAGATCTGGCTCACGTTCTCCGACCCGCAGATGAAAAGCGAGAATTCGCGCCTCACTTCACCGCTTTTCCTTGAGCGTTATGCCCGGATGCTGCGTCCGGGAGGCATAGTGCACCTGAAGACCGATTCGCGTTTTCTTCACGAATACACCGAGGCCGTGGTCCGGGCCAACGGGCTTGAGCGCCTCTGCTCGACCAAAGACCTTTACGCTGAGAAAGACTCTCTGCCGGGTCTGGACAGCGTGGTGTACGAGGTTCAGACCTTCTACGAGAAGATGTTCCTGGAAAGGAACATCCCCATTACTTATCTGTCATTCCGCATAGACCGTGACGGCGGCTACATTCACCCCGCCGATTTCGACGAATCTTACTGGCGCACCCTCGAAAAGTCCCGGTAAGTGGATTTCTTCTACCGCAAAAATACTTGATGATTTGCCCCAAAAACACCCAATAAAATGCCTCAAAAATACCAAACGGATATTGCGCGATTTAACTAAATTGACTATATTTGCATTGAATATTAATCGTTTTCAATATGCAATACCTGAAAAGAACCGCAGATGAATTATTGTCCCTTCAGTTGGCATCTTCCGGCGCTGTGCTAATAGAGGGCCCCAAATGGTGTGGCAAGACTACGACGGCGGAACAGCAGGTGAACAGCGTCATCCGGCTGCAGGATCCTGATATGCGGGACAAATACCAGGCTACCGTAGCGATTAAGCCTTCGCTTCTTCTCGCAGGGGCTACTCCCAGGCTTATAGATGAATGGCAGGAGGCTCCGGTATTGTGGGATTCTGTCCGGACTATGGTTGACGGCCGGGATGAATTCGGCCAATT
>CAYMDZ010000045.1:0-6435 GCA_964389355.1 uncultured Muribaculaceae bacterium
CTTTCCCTCTCAAGCACAAGATAGACTGTTACGGCTACCGGTTCGACGAACTGCTTTCCGAGCGTGAACTCTCCAGGCATCCGGCAGCCAGCTATGCGTACTGTTCCGACACTATGCCTTTCGACGAACTGGCGGAATACGTGAAGGGCGTCGGTACGCTCTACCACGAGGCCACATATCCTGAAGCCTATGCCGACAAGGCCTCCAGATATTACCACAGCAGCACCAGGGACGCAGCCCTGTGCGCGCAGAAGGCCGGTGCGGGACGGCTTCTGATAGGGCATTATTCTTCCCGCGAGCGCGACCTCAAGGTGTACGAGAACGAGTGCCGGCAGATTTTCGGGAATTCCGTCGCCGCAAACGATTGCGATGTTTTCGAAATTGATTAATTTAGCGAAATGAAAAAGATACTGACTTGTCTGGTGGCGGTGTGCGCGATGGCCGCAGGGCTGAGGGCGCAGACCGATCCGAAGGAAGACTATATAAAGAAATATGCGCCGGTGGCGGTGTCTGAGATGAAGCGCACGGGCGTGCCGGCTTCGATCACATTGGCCCAGGGCCTGCTCGAATCGGGGGCGGGAAAGTCCCGTCTGGCCACCCAGGCCAACAACCACTTCGGCATCAAGTGCCATAAGAACTGGACAGGGAAGACCATCTCCCACGATGACGATGCGAAGGGGGAGTGCTTCCGTTCATACGACAAAGCCGAGGAGTCCTTCCGCGACCATTCTGACTTCCTCCGCTACAACGACAGGTACAAGTTCCTTTTCGATTACGACCCTACCGACTACCGCAGCTGGTGCTTCGGCCTCAAGAAGGCCGGATATGCCACCGACCCCAAGTACGCGACCAAGCTCATCGATCTCGTGGAGACCTACAACCTTCACCGCTACGACAACGTCAAGGTCGAGGTCGTGTCTCCGGAGAAGCTCGAGCGCCCTGTGGTGGTGCCTGTCACGAAGCAGACCTCGCTCAAGTTCAACGAGGAATACACTTTCGAGGTGAACCGCCCCGTCTATAAGGTGAACGGCGTGGATTTTGTGTATGCCAAGGCGGGTGACACCTACGCTTCGCTCGCAGGCCAATATAACCTCTACCTTAAGGAGATACTGCGTTTCAACGACCTCACTGAGGCGCGCGACCTGACGCCGGGCGAGATGGTGTACATCCGCGCGAAGAAGAACCGCACCGCCAGAGGACTGGATATGTACATAGTAAGCGAGGACGGAGAGGACCTGCGCAGCATCTGTCAGCGGTTCGGAGTCAGAATGAAAAGCGTCATCAGACGCAATAAACTTAAAGACGGAGATACCCTGGCCAAGGACCAGGAGCTTAAGCTTCGATGAAAAAGATCGTCAAATACTGCATCGCTGCCATAGCGTTCTTCCTGCTTCTGCAGGTGTGGGGCTATTACAGGGATGCCAGGATGCCTGCCTTCACGGCTCCTGCCGAGGTGCTGGTAACGGATACCACCACTGTGGACGGAGTCATATCGCAGATAAAGGCGACCTCGCACATAAAGTTCGAAAAGAGCCTTCGCAAGGTGTTCGAACGCAAGCGCGTTAAGGAATTCATCACCCCCGGATACTATAAGATAGAGCCGTCATATTCGGCCGTGTATGTGGCCAGGATGCTTAACAACGCCTGGCAGTCCCCGGTGAAGGTCACCCTTTCGGGCTCGCTCAGGCTCAAGAGCGAAGTCGCGTCCAGGATAGGGAAGAAGATTCTGCTGGATTCCGCGACCATACACAACGCCCTCAATGACAGGAAGTTCCTCGAGAAATACGGCTTCACGCCCCAGACGGTGTTCGCGCTCATAATACCGGACACCTACGAAGTTTACTGGGACGCCACGCTGGACGACCTGTTCACAATTTTCAGAAAAGAGTACGACAAATACTGGACGGACGAGCGCAAGGCCAAAGCCGCCGGCCTGGGACTGACCCCTCTGGAGGTGAGCATAGTGGCTTCCATCGTGAGGTGCGAATCCAACTACACGCCCGAGTACCCTGATCTGGCCGGGGTGTACCTGAACCGTCTCAGGAAGGGGATGAAGCTGCAGGCCTGCCCTACGGTGGCGTTCTGCTACGACTTCAAGCTCACACGCATCCTTAACAAGCATCTGCAGGTGAAGTCGCCGTACAACACCTACACCCATACGGGCCTCCCGCCCGGACCGATCTGCTGTCCCACCAGGGCGGCGCTCAACGCCGTGCTTGATGCCAATACGGCCTCGGGCTACCTGTTCTTCTGCGCCTCGACTTCCACGCCGGGGCAGCACCTGTTCGCCAAGACTTACAGGGAACATTCCAAGAATGCCAAGACATATCACAATGCCTTGAATTAAAAATAATTGCGGGTATGGAAAATCTGGTTGCAAGAGCGAGAGAAATCGCAGCTGAGGTTCTCAAGGACGAGGTCCGCAGCAATGGTGTCCCATTCATCACCCATCCGGACGGGGTGGCCGCCATCGTAAGGGATGAGATAGGTCTTCCTGACGAATGCATAGCGGCTGTCTATCTTCACGAGGCTTCCCGCACGCATCCCGAAGTGGATATGTCGGAATTTCCGGAAGAGGTGAGGGTTCTCGTGGACGGTCTTAATAAGATAAGCACCATCAAACCGAAGGACACCCGCCTCGAGGCCGAGAACTACAAGAAACTCATTGTCCAGTACAGCAAGGACCCGCGCGTGACGGTGATCAAGATCGCCGACCGTCTGGAGGTTATGCGCAATCTCAGCATCTTCCCCAAGACTTCGCGCGAGCAGAAGCAGCTCGAGACCCAGATGCTCTACATCCCGCTGGCCCATCAGCTTGGCCTGTACAATATAAAGAGCGAGCTGGAGGACATCTTCTTCAAGTTCGCCGAGCCGGAGCAGTACCGCGCCATCACGAACAAACTGGCGGCCACGGCCCCTGACCGCGAGAGGCTCAGGGTCGAGTTCATAGAGCCGCTGAAGGAAAAGCTTGACGCGGCGAACATCCACTACAAGGTCAAGGTCCGCACGAAGACAGCCTACAGCATCTACAGGAAGATGCAGGTGCAGAATGTGCCTTTCGAAGGGGTGTACGACGTGTTTGCGATGCGCTTCATCATAGACTGCGAACCTGTGAGGGAGGTGGAGCACGACCTCTGCTGGAAGGTGTATTCGTATGTGACTGAGGAATATACGCCGGACGTGACGAGACTTCGCGATTGGCTTACCAACCCCAAGCCGAACGGCTATGAGAGTCTGCACATCACTGTCCGGAATGCGCGGGGCAATTACATAGAGGTGCAGATTCGCTCGAAGCGCATGGACGAGATCGCCGAGAGCGGATTGGCATCGCACTGGTCATACAAGGGCATCAAGGCGGAACGCACGCTGGATACGTGGCTGACCTCCGTCCGTTATGCGCTGGAACACAAGATGGTGAACGATCCGGACGAGATGCCGGTCGCTTCGTCGAAGGAGATATTCGTGTTCACCCCGTCCGGCGAGCTGAGAATACTTCCTGCGGGCGCCACGGTGCTGGATTTCGCGTTCAATATCCACAGCGGCATAGGCTGCAGGTGCAGCGGCGCGAAGATCGGAGGCAAGGCCGTGTCCATACGAGAGAAGCTGAAGACAGGAGACGTGGTGGAGATTCTTACCACGAAGACCCAGAAGCCGTCTTCCGACTGGCTCAACTGGGTGGTTTCCTCCAAGGCCCGCAGCAAGATACGCCAGGAGCTCGATGCCGAGGAGCGCAAGCTGGCCACGCAGGGAAGGGAGCTTCTCGAGCGGCGCCTGAAGAACTGGAAGATGGAGTTCACGGATGACCAGGTCACGGAATTCTGCAAGAAGTCCAGGTATTCGGGTCAGATTCAGATGTACGCCGCCATCGGATCGGGAGAGCTGGACGTCAATGAGATAAAGGAATACATACAGGAGGAGTCGAAGCGCCAGGAGGAGAGCGTGGCCGCTGCCGTGGCTCTCGAAAGCGCGCGTCCGAGCGGCTATACCAGCACGGGAGACGACATTCTGGTGCTGAATGCCAAGGACGTCAAGGGCCTGCAGTACAAGATGTCCAAATGCTGCAACCCTGTCTTCGGGGATGACGTGTTCGGCTTCGTGACCCGTGGGGAGGGCATCAAGATCCACAGGATTTCCTGCCCGAACGCTTCGCGCCTGATAGAGAAATACCCTTACCGCATACAGAAGGTGAAGTGGCAGGAGACGCAGAGCAGCGGGGAGTTCCTCGTGTCCCTCGTGGTGAGCGCCACTCCGGAATCGTCCGTTATGTCGCTGATCATGGATGCGATAAGCAAGTTCAGGGCTTCGCTGCGTTCGCTTACCGTGAATGCCAATTCCCGCACGGGAGAGGATGACATGCAGATCAAACTTCTCGTCCCTTCGAATTCCGAACTGGACAAGGTGATGTCAGCACTTGGCAGAGTGAAGAATGTGACCAGAGTCAGAAGACTCTAGGCTTCGTCTATCTTGATGATGGTCTCGAGCTCCAGATCCGTAGGGAATACGGGAAGCTTGGGACATCCCGTCAGCTCGATGATCGCGTTGAGCAGGATCTTCTTCGGGTGAAAATGACTTATCAGCCTGCTTGCGGCGGCCATGGTGCCGCCGGTGGCGAGCAGGTCGTCGTGTATCAGGACCACGTCATTCCCGTCGATGCATCCGGTGTGGAGCTCAATCGTGTCCGTGCCGTATTCGAGTTCGTAGGTCTCGGAGATCTTCTCGCCCGGGAGCTTGCCCTTCTTTCTGGCGGGAACGAATCCTGCGCCGAGCCTTTCAGCTATGACGCTTCCCATAATGAATCCGCGTGATTCCAGTCCCACGACTTTGGTGATGCCTTTGTCCTTATACAGCTCGTAAAGTCTGTCGCTTAGATCTTTCAGACATTCAGGGTTCATGAAAAGGGTCGTAACATCCTGGAAATGAATGCCCGGCTTTGGAAAATCCTCGATAACGCGGATGTTCGCCTTGAGTTGTTCGATGGTCATTTTACAGCAAAAAAAATAGCGTGCCCCATAATGGAAACACACTTTACAAATATAGTCATTCGGCGGCTATTATAAAAGAATTTTGTGTATCTTTGCGCCCGATTTTAGGAAGCCTTTCGGCTTCCGGTTAGTAGAGTTATTATTTACAGATTATGAAAAAGATTTTCTATCTCGCAGCTATGGCACTGTGCATCGGCGCTGTGGCTACTTCCTGCTCAAAGGACAGCAAGAAATCAGATGACAGCAAAGCAACCATCGAGGATCTCGGCGGCGGAATCTACAAGGTAAACGGATACCGTTTCGTGGATCTCGGACTTCCAAGCGGCCTTCTCTGGGCTGAGTGCAATGTAGGCGCTTCTTCAGAAACCGAACAGGGCACCATCGTGGCCTGGGGTGAGACTGAGACCAAGTCAAGCTTCACCGCTGACAACTACAAGTACGGCAAGGATGAGTCATCTTACACCAAATACGCCGAGAAGGACGGAAAGCAGACCCTCGAGGCTTCAGACGACCTCGCTACCGTAGCCCTCAAGGCTCCGTGCCGCACTCCGCTTCTCGCAGAGTACAAGGAGCTCTTCAACCAGGAGAACACCACCACCATCTGGGCCACCAGAACCGCAGGGGACAAGACCGTTTACGGCGTGGAGGTGAAGAGCAACAAGAACAGCAACTCCATCTTCTTCCCGGCTTTCAAGGAGGACAAGAATCCATACGCTTCCTACTGGGCAGCTGACATCTATGCCAACGTTCCTTACGACTATGAGCTGGCATCAAGTTTCAGCGTAGCCGAGCACTCAACCTGGAACGGTTGCGGCAGCCAGAACCGCTATGACGGCAACGCAGTTCGTCCTGTAGCGTCAAACCTGAAATAATTCAGATTGTTATAAATTCAGAGCCGGTCTCGCGACCGGCTTTTTTTGTGCCTCGGCCGTGCCGGGCACAAAAAAGGTCGGCCCGACCGGGCCGACCTTCTGAATTATGGAGTCGAATGATTATTCAACGGTAGGGCCTGCGGCTACCAGAGCCTTGCCGGCCTCGTTTCCTTCGTACTTCTTGAAGTTCTTGACGAAACGTCCTGCGAGGTCCTTGGCCTTGTTCTCCCAGTCAGCTACGTTAGCGTAGGTGTCGCGTGGGTCGAGGATGTGAGGATCTACTCCAGGAAGTTCTGTAGGAACGGTGAAGTTGAAGTGAGGGATGACCTTGGTAGGAGCCTTCTCGATAGAACCGTCGAGGATGGCGTCGATGATACCGCGGGTGTCACGGATAGAGATACGCTTGCCTGTTCCGTTCCATCCTGTATTTACGAGGTATGCCTTGGCACCGCTCTTCTCCATCTTCTTCACGAGCTCCTCAGCGTACTTTGTAGGGTGAAGCTCGAGGAATGCCTGTCCGAAGCATGCTGAGAATGTAGGAGTAGGCTCGGTGATACCGCGCTCTGTACCTGCAAGCTTGG
>CAYMDZ010000046.1:0-6368 GCA_964389355.1 uncultured Muribaculaceae bacterium
GCCGCGGCCCCTATCAGCGTGTAGTGGGTCTTGGCATTCCAGCCGGTGTTCTTCCCCAGGGACCCGCTAGCCCCGGCGTAGAGGTAGATGTTGTTCTCGCCCAGGGATGTGGTGTCAGTCTCGGTGACATAGTGGTAGCGGCTGTACTCGTCGCCTATGCCCACATCTATCTTCGATATGAGTGAATTCTCCTTCCACGGCTGGAGCCTGATGTACAGCTTGTTGTCGAGCACTCCCCGGCCAAGTGAATCGGCATCGGCCCCGTTCTCGTACATCCGTCCGTACTTGCTGTATTCCAGCGCGTGGCCTATGAAGGCGGTGGTGATGTCGTCCTGGGCCACGTAGGTGCTGTCCTTGGCCTTCCGCAGATCGTTGATGAAGTTGAACGGAATGCGGAGCTGCTGGTCCACGTAGAAGGTGGTCTTCTGTGTGGTGGAGGCGGCTGCGGTCATCGCCACGCCCACTTCCTTCGAGTCTATGGTGGTGTCCCTTATCTCGGAGAGGTCCGTGATGCCGCCGTTCTCGCCCATCGAGATGTTGTTCCTGATGAGGCCGGCGTTGACCAGATATTTCTTTCCGAGGTAGTTCAGCCCGAGACCTATCGTGTTGTTCGAAGTCTTTTCGTTGAGAAGTATGCCCGCGCCGCCCCATTTCTCGTACAAGATGCTGAAATTCAGGGCCGGAGTGATGTTCTGAGTGGTCAGGAAGTGGAGGTTGTCGGACTCCTTCGCGTCACCCGCCAGAAGCGTGCCGAAGTAGGCGAGTTCCGTATGCGGGGTCTTCGTGTTATACTGCCTGAATGTCTCCGGGGTGTAGCTCCAGGCGCTGTAAGAGTCCCAGAAGCCTGTCTGATAGGCTTTTCCGCGCAGGAAGAAATTGTAGTACTGGACAGGGGAGCCGGCCACGCCCAGCCAGGTGGCGTTCACATCCCTGCGCTGGAAGTCGTAGTCGTAGAAATGGTAGTTGTATCCCGAGTCCGGAATCTCCACCTTCAGGTCCTGGAAATCCCTGTCGGCAGTCCACGAGATGATGCGCTTGTAGTGCATCGAATCGGGTATCGCGTAGGTGTCCAGAATGCGCGGGGTGTTCTTCGTGATGCTGTCCTTGATGGCCTTTTTGTCCTCTGCGACGAGGCGCAGCGAGTCGGTACGGGCCTTCTTGCGGAGCTCCTTCTGCTCGTTGTCGTATTTTTTTCTGTCTTCCTTCGACAGGGAACTGTACCATTTCTCGAAGGCGGCCCTGGCCCGGAGGGTGGAGTCCACCTTGTACAGGGAGTCGAGCTTTATGGCCTCGCCCAGCAGCAGGGAATCCCCGCTTGCGCGCAGCGAGTCGCTGGTCTGCCTGTGGGTCAGGGAGTCCAGCAGTTCGACGTAGTATTTGTATCTGAACGGATCGATGTCCTTCAGGGAATCCGGCGCGAAGATGGTGTCGCGGGCGGTGAGGACCGGTCCCAGGGCGGATGAGTCCATTGGCCCGAAAGACAGGCTGTCAGGTCCTCCCAGAAGGGAGTCGGCTATCTGCACCGCGTCGAAATTGCCCTTGCGGTTCTTCTTGTAATTGTCTTTGGGATAGACTACTGTGTCGGGAGCGGCGCCCTCGGACGGGGCGGCTGACGGCAGGACGGGTCCTGTCATCATCTCCGAGGCTATTCCTATGGTGATGCTGCCCAGCAGCAGGATGGGAAAAAGTATCTTTCCTTTAAGATTCATTCGTCAACCAGATAAATGTCATCTCCCTTCTGCGCGAAATGGAATCTCTCCCTGGCAAATGTCTCCAGCGAGTCCCTGTCGTGGTTGAGGAGGTAAATGGCTCTGTCCAATTCCTTGATCTGGGCTGCGTTGTTCCTGATTTCGCGGTTCTGGCCGGAAATGGTGATTCCCGCCTTGATCCACTGGAACACGTTGCCCGGCTTGAAGCACAGGAAAACCAGGAATGCGGCGAAGGCCACGATGGTCACCCGGATGAGGGAGCGGGTCTCTGCCCTGTTCCCGTCTTCGCGCTTGTCCCAAATTTTCCTCATTATGCCCATAATTGCGCAAATTTAACTAAATTTGCCGAGTTCTAAAACATAAGAATTATATGAAACCTACACTTCTTGTTCTCGCTGCCGGAATGGGCAGCCGATATGGCGGACTGAAACAGATGGACGGACTTGGCCCATCGGGAGAAACCATTATAGATTATTCCATTTACGACGCTGTACACGCCGGCTTCGGCAAGGTCGTCTACATCGTCAGGGAGTATTTCAAGGACCAGATGGAGCAGACCGTCAGGGAGAAATACTCCGGTGTCAAATGCCTGGACGGCGCTCCTCTGGAGTTCCAGTTCGTGACTCAGGAGCTCGACAAGATTCCTGCCGGCTACACCCTCAACCCTGACAGGCAGAAGCCGTGGGGTACCGCACACGCCGTGCTTATGGCCAGGGACGCCATCCACGAGCCTTTTGTGGTCATCAACGGAGACGACTTCTACGGACAGACTTCCTTCCGCATAGCCGCAGACTGGTGCCGGAAGCACGAACATACTCAGAACGTATACGCCCTCGTGGGCTTTGAGATCGACCATACGCTCTCCGAATCCGGCGGCGTATCGCGCGGCATCTGTACCTATGATGAGGGTGGCAAGCTTCTGGACGTGGTGGAGACCCACAACGTGATGTTCGATGAGGACGGAGTGCTTCGCGGGGACAGCTCCCTTACATCCATTCGCGGCGAGGTGAAGGCCAAGGATCTCTGCTCTATGAACATGTGGTGCTTCACCCCTGACTTCTTCGTCAAGGCAGAGAACCTGTTCAAGAAGTTCCTGGACGAGAACCACACCGAGCTCAAGAAGGAGTTCTACATACCTTACGTGGTGGACTGCGACATCAAGTCCGGCAAAGGTGAGTGCGATGTGCTCAGTACTCCTGACAAATGGTTCGGCGTCACCTTCAAGGAGGACAGGCCTCTGGTGGTGGCCAAGTTCGCCGAACTGGTAGAGAAAGGCATCTATCCTTCTCCGCTTTATGGCAAGCGCCAGTAAACTCTCGTGGGCGCCGTCCTGGAAGGGCATCCTTCTGATAGCGCTCACGTTCCTTATGGGTGTCGTGCTCGGCTCCGTGCTGACGCTGATTCTCGCGAAGGCGGGGATTGGCACGGAAGTGTCGATGCTCGTGTCATATCCGGCGATGTTCCTGTTTACGGGGATATTGGCCTGTGTCCAGGGAAAGAAGAAAGACTCCGTGAAGAGCGTTCTGGACCGTCCGGTGAGCGGGCGCGACTGGCTCCTGTTCCCGCTGGTGGCGGTGCTCACGTTTGCGGCTTCGTTCGTGTGCGACATTCTGAATTCGCTGCTTCCGGAGATGCCCGAATACCTGCAGCAGGCATTGGCATCCGCTACGGGAGGAAATTTCTGGCTGAACTTCATATCTGTGGCGGTGATGGCCCCGCTCCTGGAGGAATGGCTCTGCAGAGGAATGATTCTGCGCGGACTCCTTAAGAACGGCACGCATCCGGTGCTGGCCATAGCGCTGTCAGCCCTGTTCTTCGCGGTCATTCACGGGAATCTGTGGCAGGCGCTTCCGGCATTCCTTCTCGGCGCTCTGTTCGGATATGTATATTATAAGACGGGAAGTCTGAAACTCACTGTCCTGATGCACTTTACGAATAATTTCACTTCGCTTGCGGTGAGCAGGATAGACGAGGTTGGCGATAATGATAGCTGGATAAACGTTATGCCGGAAGGGTGCTACTGGGTGCTATTCGTGTTCTTCGCACTCAGCCTGATAGCGGGCATAGGTGCGCTGAGCCGCCTGCACGTCGTGGACTCTGAGAATGTCGGCTCCGTGTCGTAGGGCCAGAAGGTGGTAATATTCGGTATTCCCTTCGGTGAATCTCTTGTCGGCTGCTCCTATCAGAACGGGGCGGCCGAATTTTTTCAGCGCTTCCAGATTCTCTATTATCTCGACGTTCTGCCGCGCGGTCTTCGCGAATCCCAGCCCCGGGTCCAGAATCCAGTCCGTGATGCCCTCGGTGCGCGCCTTTTCCGCGAACTGCGTGAAATAATCCGTGAGCGTGTCCATTATAGGGGTCTCCGTGTCCGCCAGCGAGTCCATAGTGCGCGGATTGCCTCTCTTGTGCATCGCGATGTAGGGGAGGGCCAGGTCTGAGACGGTCTGCAGCATCTTCGGGTCATCTTCCCCCGCGGAGATGTCGTTCACGATGAACGGGCCCACGGTCTCGAACGCCCTGCGCACGATGACCGACGAGGTGGTGTCTATGGACAGGGCTTTTTCCGAATGCCAATCCTTAAGGAACCCTTCGAGCCTCGACCATTCCTCTTCTACTCCGACATCCGCCGCGCCGGGCCTGGTGGACACGGCGCCCACGTCCACGATATCCGCCGCACTGTCCAGAATCGATAAATTGTATCGGCTTTTCTCGAAAAAGGAGTCCGGAGTCAGATTTATTATGCCCATTATCTTGACCATAGCGCAGTTCGTGACCTAATTTTTTCCACCTTGCGGAACATAACACAAATTTAGTTAATTTTGCACGAATACGGTGTAAGCCGCTTTCCCGAGGAAAGGGAAAAAGATAAATTTAATGTTTGCGATACTTTTTAGATGCTGATAGTATTGGAAGGTCTGGACGGTGCCGGCAAATCGACACAGGTCAGAAGATTGAAGGAATATCTGGACCGCAGGTGCGGCGGATGCGAATACATACATTTCCCACGTTATGACGCTCCCGTGTACGGAGAGCTCATTTCACGTTTCCTGCGCGGGGATTTCGGGGCCAATGACGCCGTGCACCCGCAGCTCGTGGCCCTGCTCTTCGCCGAGGACAGGCACGGGGCCGCTCCGGCCATCAGGCAGATGCTCGCCGAAGGGAAGACCGTGCTGCTGGACAGGTATGTGTATTCGAACATCGCCTATCAGTGTGCCAAACTTTCCGATGAGGCGCAGGCCGACGCTCTCCGGCGCTGGATCTTCTCGACCGAGTTCGGGGATTTCGGTGAGCCGGTGGCCGATCTGAACATCTTTCTGGACGTTCCGATAGACTTCGTGGAGCGGAATCTCACCCATTCGCGCGAGGGCGACGACAGGAACTATCTGGCCGGTGCGCAGGACATACACGAGTCCTCCATAGCCTTTCAGAAGAGAGTCAAGCGGATGTATCTCAGGCAGGCGGCTGACGACGCGTCCCTTAAGGTGGTGGACTGCGCCGACAGCGAAGGCCGTATGCTGGATGCGGACTCCATATTCACAAAGATAAGGGAACTGGTGGATGAGACGTTTTAGTTTTCTTCGAAGGCTCAGCGCATTCATTCTGGGCGCGGTTTTCCTGGTCAGCGGTCTTTTCAAGGTGATGGACCCCACCGGAAGCTCTCTGGTGATGGAATCCTACCTGAATTTTCTGCATCTTGGTTTCCTGAAGGGGCTCGCGGACGGATTCTCCCTCATATTCAATCTGCTGGAGTGCTTCGTGGGCGTGTCCCTTATCAGCGGAATCTGGGTCAGGGTCCTGAGAAACATTACGCTTGGCCTGCTGGGCATATTCACTTTCCTCACCCTGCTGCTTCTCATCTTCAATCCCGAGATGGACTGCGGCTGCTTCGGAGAAGTGATCCATCTGACTCATCTGCAGAGCTTTGTTAAGAATCTGGTGCTTCTGGCCCTGTGGGCATTGGCATTCCTCCCGTATGCCACGAGCTACCCGCGTCCGCTGTACAGGAAGGTGCTGAGCGGCATCTCCTACGCGATGATAATCGCCTTTACCATATATTCTTATGCCAATCTTCCCCTTCTGGATCTCACCAACCTTAGCACGGGTCACGAGATAGAGGAGGGGGACATCAGTCTCGTGGACGGAGACGGGGAATATGTGGATTCGCACCTGCTGAAGGGCAGGGTGGCGTTCATTTCGGTGTACAACCCTTCGAAGGTCGGCCGGGAGCAGATCGCTTCCGCCCGGACGCTTGCCAGAAAGGCCGGGATGCGCACGGTACTGGCCGTGAACGGGACTCTGCCGTTCGAGGAGGACAATGCGTATCTGGCTGACAGACGCACGCTTATGAGCATCAACAGGGCCAATCCGGGAGTGACCTTCATCTCCGGCGGACAGATCGCGCAGAAATGGACCATGCGGGAATTCCTGTCTCTCGGCGAGGATTCTCTTCGCGCGATGACCTCCACCGATCCGTCCGAACTTATCATAGACGAGTCCCTCGACGGAAAGCGCAAATTCGAGATCTTCGCCCTGGTGTTTTTCGTTATACTGCTGGTATGAAAAAATATTTGCAGATACAAAATAAATTTGTACCTTTGTCATCCCATCGCGGGGTAGAGCAGTTGGTAGCTCGTCGGGCTCATAACCCGGAGGCCGGAG
>CAYMDZ010000047.1:0-3304 GCA_964389355.1 uncultured Muribaculaceae bacterium
CCCGACAGAGATACTGGGGAGAGCCGTTCCCTATCTATTACAAGGACGGCATCGCCACTCCTGTGGATGAGAAGGATCTTCCGATAACTCTTCCGCAGATAGACTCGTTCAAGCCTTCTTCTACCGGAGAACCGCCTCTTGCCCGTGCCAAGAACTGGACCTACAGGGGATACCCTCTGGAGACCAGCACTATGCCGGGATTTGCCGGGTCATCAGCATATTACCTCAGGTATATGGATCCGCACAACGACAATGCGCTGGTGGACAGGAAGGTGGATGAATACTGGCAGTCAGTGGACCTCTATATAGGAGGTACCGAGCACGCCACCGGACACCTGATCTATTCGCGTTTCTGGAACAAGTTCCTCTATGACCTGGGTTATGTCTGCAAGGACGAGCCTTTCGAGAAGCTCATCAACCAGGGAATGATTCAGGGACGCTCCAATTTCGTGTACAGAATCGTCGGCACCAACACCTTCGTTTCGCTTGGCCTGAAGGACAAATACGAGACCACCGAGATCCACGTGGACGTGAACATCGTGCACAACGACAAACTGGATCTGGAGGCGTTCCGTGCCTGGCGTCCTGAATACGCCGATGCCGAGTTCGTGCTCGAGAACGGCGAATACATCTGCGGTTGGGCGATAGAGAAGATGAGCAAGAGTATGTTCAATGTCGTGAATCCGGACGATGTCTGCGATTCGTACGGCGCCGACACTCTGCGTCTTTACGAGATGTTCCTCGGACCTATCGAGCAGAGCAAGCCGTGGGACACGAAGGGTATCGACGGCGTGAACCGCTTCCTGAAGAAGTTCTGGAGGCTCTTCTATGACGGGGACAGGTTCCTGGTGGTTGACGAAAAGGCCACTCCGGCCGAACTGAAGGCACTTCACAAACTCATCGGCAAGGAACAGACCGACATAGAGGCATTCTCATACAATACTACCATAAGCGCCTTTATGATAGCGCTTTCTGAACTTGGCGAATGTCACAAGAGAGAGATTCTCACTCCGCTTGTGATTCTCCTTTCTCCGTTCGCTCCGCATATCGCCGAGGAACTTTGGGAGGCGCTTGGCCAGAAGGGCAGTGTCTGCAAGGCATCCTTCCCCGAGTATGTGGAAGCCTATACGATAGAAAACGACGTCACCTATCCGGTGCAGTTCAACGGTAAGATGCGTTTCACCGTCGAGCTTGCCAAATCTCTCTCTCCTGCCGAGGTGGAGGCCGAGATCCGTCAGAATCCGCAGACTGCCAAGTATGTGGGCGGCGGACAGATAGTCAAGGTGATAGTAGTTCCCGGAAGAATCATAAACATCGTGGTCAGATAATGGACGCAAAGAAATTCAAAACCAAACTCTCCGAGTATTTCATGCTCACGCTCGCGTGCTTCATCTTCGCGTTCGCGTGGGAGGGATTCATGATCCCGAACGGGATGTCAGCCGGAGGAATGATGGGTCTTTCCACCGTCATACAGTACGCTACCGGAGGGCTCATCCCCGCCCAGTACACCTACGTCGCCATCAACATAGTGCTGATTCTGGTGGCAGTGGCCGCACTGGGCATCGGTTTCGGGTTTAAGACCATCTACTGCATAATAGTTTCTACCCTGATGATGGCCCTGGTGGGCAAGCTCGAGTTTCTGCATTGTGTGGAGGGCCAATTCTTCTATGTGCAGGACAGGGTGCTTATTCCGGTGATAGCCGGATGTCTGGAGGCCATCGGCATCGGCCTTATCATAAGGAACGGCGGCAGCACCGGCGGTACGGACATCATCGCGCTGATGGTGAACAAGTATTGGCCTGTGTCGCTCAGCGCCGCATTTATGGTTATGGACCTGATAATCGTGGTGATGATTCTGTTCCTTCCGGGACGCATGTTCACGGACATGATATACGGCGTGGTGGAGATCATAGCGTTCTCGCTGCTGGTGGACATCGTGGTCGGCGGAAAGAAAGGCTCATATCAGCTCTTCGTGTTCTCGGAGAAGTATCAGGAGATAGCCAACCATATCATCGGTGACATGAACCGCGGCGTGACCGTGCTCCGTGCCCAGGGCTGGTACACCAAGCAGGACAAGGACGTGCTGTTCATCCTGATAGGGCGCAACGAGCTTCCGTCCCTGATGAGGGAGATCAAGAGGCTTGACCCGCGCGCGTTTATGAGCGTGTCCCCGACGAGCAGTGTGTACGGGGAAGGATTTGAGGAAATCAAGGCTGGAATTAGCAGGAAGACCAAATAATGTTGAAAACTCCATTTTTCAGGGTACTCAAGGAGTACTCCATCATCACTCTCGGCATGCTCCTCTACATAGTGGGATGGAGCGTGTTTCTCGTTCCGAATCAGCTGGTGGGCGGCGGCGTGTCCGGCTTGGCATCCGTGATTCAGTATGTCACCCACGGAGCCATCAAGATGGGTTACACCTATTTCGTGGTGAATGTGGTGCTGCTCATAATCGCGATGTTCATTCTGGGCAACAGGTTCGGGTTCAAGACCATATACGCCATTATCATCGCTTCCGTGGGCTTGAACGTGTTCCAGGAGATCATTCCGGCCGACATCTGCCAGATCCTGGCGGTGGAGAACGGCAAACTGATGAGCTCCATAATGGGAGGTCTGATGGCCGGCACCGGAATAGGCCTGTGCATGTCGCAGGGCGGAAGCACGGGAGGAACGGACATCATTGCACTGATAGTCAACAAGTACCGCAACGTCTCCCCGGGCCGTATGATTCTGGCTATGGATGTGGTCATCATCCTGTCTTCTTTGTTCGTGCCGATGCAGACCACTGACGGAGGCGTGATGCAGCTCAACGAGAAGATCACCACCTGCGTTTACGGCTTCATCCTCATCGCGGTCAACAGCACCGTGCTGGATATGATAATATCCGGATCGAAGCAGAGCGTTCAGCTGATAATACTTTCGAAGAAACACGTCGAACTGGCGGACGCCATAACGAGGGACCTGCACCGCGGAGTGACCGTTCTCAACGGAATGGGCTGGTATACGAAGGAACCGACGGAGGTTCTTATGGTTCTGGCCAGAAAGTACGATCTTAATGTACTTTTACGCTATATAAAGACGATAGATCCCGAAGCGTTCCTGTCTGTGTCGTCTGTAACGGGTGTTTATGGAAAAGGCTTCGAGTCAATTAAAACTGGACGAAAAAAATAATTTACACACCATTTCGTCACAAAGTTCCCAAAAAGCCCTTCTGAATGCGTTCAGAAGGGCTTTTTTATGTATATTCGCATAACACAGACTAATGACCATGAGACTATTTTTATTCAGAAAAATCATCGGCAGG
>CAYMDZ010000047.1:3314-6354 GCA_964389355.1 uncultured Muribaculaceae bacterium
GGCCGGAAGAGAAGCGGTCAGGACGCCGCGGCATCACCTATCTTAAGGACGATACCCGCAAACTCAAATCCATATATGAAAGGATAGAAAGGACGATGGTGGAGAAACAGCCGTACCTTAACGGGGATTTCTCCGTGGAGGACCTGTCCGCCATGGTGTGCGTCTCCAGGGCCATGATATCCAAGGCGCTCAGCCGCATAGGCAAGAAGAATTTCAGACCCTACATAAACGGGTACAGGATAAGATATTCCGCCAAGCTCATAAAAGAAGAACCCCGCATGCGGCTCAGCGAAGTGGCTCGGATGTCGGGGTTCAATTCATTGCCTTCGTTCAACGCCTGGTTCAAGTCTGAGACTTCCAAGCGTCCGAGCGAATATCTTACTGAGGTATGGGAACTGCCTCAGACGCGATTTTTCTCCAGGAAGAAAGGATAGGGGCCTGAACGGTGACGGGTTCCTTCTTCACCGGGTGGATGAAACTGAGCTCGTGTGCATGGAGGCAGATTCCTCCGTCGGGATTGGAGCGCGGGGCGCCGTATTTCAGGTCGCCCTTGATGACGCAGCCCATGTTTGACAGCTGGCAGCGTATCTGGTGGTGTCTGCCCGTCAGAAGCTCCACTTCGACCAGATAGTATTTCTCGCTCGCACCTATGAGGCGGTAGCGGAGCCGTGCCAGTTTGGCATCGGGCCTGTCTTCCCGGCACACGTAGGATTTGTTCTGCTTCTCGTTGCGCCAGAGGTAATTCTGAAGTTCGCCTTCCTTCTCTTTCGGCGCGCCGCAGCACAGGGCCCAGTAGGTCTTGTGTATGTCGGAGCCGCGGAACATTTCGTTCAGTCTTTCGAGAGCCTTGGACGTCTTGGCGAAGATGCAGACGCCGCTGACCGGACGGTCAAGCCGGTGGGGAACTCCCATGAACACTTTGCCGGGTTTGCCGTCACGCTGGGCGATGTAGGCCTTCAGGGTCTCCGACAGGCATTCGTCTCCCGTCTTGTCTCCCTGGACTATCTCGCCCGACTTCTTGTTCAGAATCAGCAGGTGGTTGTCCTCAAAAAGAATCCGGGACTCGAGGTCCCGGATTTCAGTTTCAGATAATTGTCTGTATTCCATTAAGGAAGAGCTTATTCAGCGATGGAAACGTTGACTCTCTGCTTGCTTGAGTCGATCTTCTTCGCTTTGCAAGGACATACGACCTTCACGTTCTTTGCAGGAACCTGATAAGCGTAGAACCAGCTGCGTACGAGGTTGGCTCTCTCGATGGCGATGGCCTTGTTGTACTCCTTGTCAGAGGTGTCATTGGCATAAGGCTCGATGAGGATGACAGCGGTCTTGTCGGTAGAGTTGTAGACGTCGAGGAACTCCTGGAGGAGAGCCTTCGTGTCAGCGTTAAGGTCGCATCTTTCCTTTGAATATGTTACGCCGGCAACAGGAAGAGCGAATGTGTCAGAACCGTAAGCGGTCTGTGCGATGGCGTCCTTGACTGCCTGCTTGTAGCTTTCAGCGTCTTCTGCCACGGTCTCGCCGGCAACTGCCTTGACTGCATCCGAGAGCACGAATACGCGTGCTGCTGCTGCCTTGGCTGCCGCTTCAGCTGCTGCTGCTTCGGCTGCCGCCTTCTCTGCTGCTTCTCTTTCGGCTGCTTCTTTAGCCTTCTTTGACTGACAGGAAGTTCCGAGTGTCGCGAGAACTATGAGTCCTGCAACGGTGATGATTTTGTTAAGTTTCATAAGTCTGTTATACTTTTATTACGATTTTACATTAGTCGTTGCGAATATAAGAATATTTTTTCAGTATCACAAACTTTCGCGCCAATAGAAATCGCACTGCGCTTTTGACAAAATGTCACGCCGGCGGCGCTGGCACATTCTTGGAAGAAGGAATTGGCGTTCCCGCAGGGGAACTTGAGACAAACGGATAATAATAAAAACGAAATACATTATGGGAAAGATTATTGGTATTGACTTAGGAACGACAAACTCTTGTGTCGCAGTGATGGAAGGCAACCAGCCTACCGTCATAATCAACAATGAAGGACACCGCACGACTCCTTCCATCGTGGCATTCACCGACAGCGGCGAGCGCAAGGTGGGTGACACCGCCAAGCGTCAGGCTGTCACGAACCCGAAGAACACCATATTCTCCATCAAGAGATTTATGGGCGAGACCTACGACCGTGTAGGCAAGGAGATCGAAAGGGTTCCTTACGACGTGGTACGCGGCGAGAACAACACTCCGCGTGTCCAGATAAACGGCAAACAGTATTCTCCGCAGGAGATTTCAGCCATCATACTTCAGAAGATGAAGAAAACAGCGGAGGAATATCTCCGTCAGGAGGTTACCGAGGCAGTCATCACTGTCCCTGCATACTTCTCCGATTCTCAGCGTCAGGCTACCAAGGAAGCTGGCAAGATCGCAGGCCTGGATGTCAAGCGTATCATCAACGAGCCTACCGCAGCCGCCCTCGCATACGGTCTGGACAAGAAGAACAAGAACATGAAGGTCGCCGTGTATGACCTCGGCGGCGGTACATTCGATATCTCCATCCTTGAACTCGGCGACGGTGTATTCGAGGTCAAGTCAACGAACGGTGATACCCACCTGGGAGGTGACGACTTCGACCACGCCATCATAGAGTGGCTTGCTTCAGAGTTCGCTTCAGAGAACGGCGGAGTCGACCTCAAGAAGGATCCTATGGCGCTTCAGCGTCTTAAGGAGGCTGCCGAGAAGGCCAAGATCGAGCTTTCAAACCAGTCTTCAGCTGAAATCAACCTGCCTTACATCACGGCAGTGGACGGTATGCCTAAGCATCTGGTCAAGACTTTGACCCGTGCCAAGTTCGAAGCACTCTGCGACGACCTGTTCCGCAGGAGCATCGAGCCTTGCCGCAAGGCCCTCGCAGATGCCAAGCTTTCAGCTTCCCAGATCGATGAGGTCATCCTGGTCGGCGGTTCAACACGTATCCCTAAGGTACAGGAACTTGTGAAGGAGTTCTTCGGCAAGGAGCCTAACAAGAGCGTCAACCCTGACGAGGTCGTAGCCATCG
>CAYMDZ010000048.1:0-6294 GCA_964389355.1 uncultured Muribaculaceae bacterium
CAGTTATTTTTATTTATTGAGCAAACCGATTGCAAAATTATATGTTTTCTTCTAATTTTGAAAATATGTTCTACGAAGAAGAAAATACTCCTCTGACCCTTTCCGAACTTCAGGAGGGGGTGAAATCCAGAATCGGCTTTATGCAGTGCTGGGTGAAGGTAGAGATTGAATCTCACAGAGTTTCAGGCGGTCACCATTATCTTAACCTCATAGAAAAGCGGAGGGACGGACAGGTGGTCGCGAAGGCTTCGGCGCGCATCTGGAGGAGCAACGAGCGTATTGTGACGGACTTCACCAGTGCCACGGGTCAGTCTCTGGACGCTGGCCTGTCCATAACCGTGAACGCTTCCGTTGATTACCATCCTGTCTATGGACTGACACTTGTCATTAACGAAATCGATACCAGCTGTGCACTCGGCGAGAGGGAACTCGAACGGCGCCGCACCCTGGAACGGCTCGTGAGGGAAGGTCTGGTCGATAGCCAGAAAGAGCTGGCCCTGCCTTTCCTGCCGTTCGACCTGGCCGTCATCTCTTCCGACGGGGCCGCGGGCTACGGGGATTTCTGCAGGCATCTGGAGCTGAACCAGTACGGGTTCGTGTTCACGCACACCCTGTTCCCGGCTCTGATGCAGGGCGACGGTGCCAGCGCGTCCATCCGTGCGGCCCTTGACCAGGTCCGTTCTTCGGGCCAATATTCGCTCGCGGTGATTCTTCGCGGCGGCGGTGCGGATTCGGACCTTTTCTGCTATGATGACTATGACTTGTGTGCGGCCATTGCCAATTGTGACATCCCCGTACTGACGGCCGTGGGGCACGAGAGGGACTTCCATATCGCCGATATGGTGGCCAATGCGCATTTCAAGACGCCTACTGCGGTGGCGGGCTTTCTTATAGACTGGGTAGCCGGCGTGGAGGAGGAGATGCTCCGGTGTGCGGACAACATCAGGTTCGCATTGGCATCGGGAATATCGAAAATGGAGAGCGAAGTGGATCTGCTCGCGGCATCGATCGCGGCATCGAACCCGCTGAACATCCTCTCTCAGGGTTATGTATTGGCATCGGACGCTTCGGGAAAGGTGCTGAAAAGCGCCGCCGCAGGCAGGGCGGGTGATGATTTCTCGCTCAGGTTCCGGGACGGCAGGTGGGATTGCAGAATAGAAAAGACAGATATATGAATCAGCAGGATTACAAACGTAACATCGAGCGTCTCAAGGAGATAGAGGCTCAGGTAAAGGATCCGTCCTTCAGCGTGGACAGGATAGAGGCGCTTCTGACGGAAAGCGCGGCCATAGTGAAGGACTGCAGGGAATACACCCGCGGACTTCGCGAGAAACTTGGATGAAAAAAGCCGGCTGGAATCCAGTCGGCTTTTTAATCGGTGTGTCGTCAGAAATTACCTGAGGACGTTCCTGTGAAGCTTACCATTGGCTTTGAGACCGCGAACCTTGTCGTTCTTGGCGTTGACAACGATCTTGTCGGCAGATACTGATGCGGCAGTAGCTTCTTCCACGCGTGTAGGAATGGATTTTTCGTCGAAGAGATATACGGAATTTGCATAATCTGTCGCCTCTCCGTCTTCATCGCAGATCAGACATTGAATGAAGATCTGGTCGTCAGCCACTTCGGACTCGTTGGTGAGTTTGAGGGTATTCTTGTCATCTGACAGGGTGAAGTCGACAGAATTGATTTCGCCCTCTTCATCATACCACCATCCTGCGGTAAAGGCCATCCAGCAATAGCCGAGTTCGCCAAGGTTCCATATGCTGCCCAGTGAGCCATATTGACCATTTATAAGGGAGAGGGTTTTTGATGCTTCAACATAATCGGCGCCGAATGTGTCCACGTAGCCATCGCTGACCGGGGAGAAGTCATTGCCAGGGAAGTAGAAACAGTATGTCTCGTTGATGTATTCCTGTTCTACGACCATGGTGACGGTATCGCGGACTTCTGTGGTGAATTTGCCTTCATCATCCGTTTCGCTCTGAAAATAGTCGATAAGATCAATGGAATATGTGCCGATGAAGTCAAGGTAAGCCTCGTCTGCGGCAGGAGCTGCATCAGTGGTGAAGTTGAATGTGAATCCGGAAGTGGTGGCTTCGAACTTGGATGATTTCTTGACTCCGAATGCTATGAAGACATATTCTGTCTCTGATTCGAGGCCGTAAAGGCTTACGGTCTGTGTTCCGGTGTAGCAGATGTCGTCTATGTCGTACTTTGTATAATAGGAGTTCAGATAACTGATACACTGGTTAATCACTTCGTCTGCACCGTATTTCTCGAAATTGGATGCGGAAAGACGGGTGTATGTCCAGTAGCTGTCTGAAGAACCGCCGTCCGGTGTAACCTTGATGTCAGCATCGATGTAGGCGTGTTCTTCGGTCTCGTTGCTGAAAGAGAAGGTGAGGCCTTTCTGCTGGGATACGTTGATGACGATAGGGTCAATGTCGTCATCGGCAGCGACCAGGGTGATGATGGCGATGCGGTCCTCTGAAGCCGGGTTCGTGGCGGCCTTGACTCTGACTTTGGTGGTGGTCAGGCTTGATGTCTCGCCGCTGCCTGGGGTTATGGTGAGCCAGTCCACATCACTGTTTGCGGTCCACGAAATGTCTGTCTTGAGGGTAAACTGCTTCAGGCCTCCGTCTGCCGTGTAGGCAAGGCTGTTTTCGTCCAGGCCGGAAATCTCAAATGTAGTTGCAACTTCCACCTCGGAAGGGTTGCATCCCGTCAGGCATCCAAGCACAGCGATGCCTGCGAAAAGAAATGATCTGATTTTCATCTGTATTAAATTTGTTGTTTTGCTGATAGGTAACACTCCTTAAGTGAATCATAGTATTGATGTTCAGGTAAGTAGGCTACAACTAACTAATTTTGTACCGTCAAAGGTAACAATTTATAATAAAAAAGTGAAACGATTTCGGCAGAAATTACAGCTCGTCCTCGGCGTAGAGGTACGGAAGAAGGGGAGTGCCGTACTCGAAGTAGTCTTCTTCGCAGAAGAATCTTTTGAGTTCGGCCTGCGCGCTCTCGAGACTGTCCGAAGCGTGGATTATGTTCTCCTGATGGCTCATGCAGTAGTCGCCCCTGACGGTTCCCGGCAGCGCCTTCCTGCCGTTCGTGCTTCCTGTCATCTCGCGGACCACGCTCACGGCGTCAATCCCCTCGAGACATACCAGGATGACCGGGGCCGCCATCATCGACGACTCTATAATATGGTAGAACGGTTTCTGGGTCAGATGCGAATAATGCTCGGCGCACTTTTCTTTCGTGAAGCGGTACATCTTCAGCGCCACGATCTTGAGTCCCTTGCGTTCGAACCGGCCAAGGATCTCTCCCGCGAGCCCTCTCTGGAGAGCACACGGCTTTATGATGACAAGTGTCCTTTCCATCTACTGGTTCAGAAGATTCTTGACGATGCCCGAGATTGTGCGGCCTTCAGCCAGACCTGCCAGTTCTTTGGTGGCCACGCCCATAACCTTGCCCATATCGGACGGCTTGGATGCGCCGGTGCGTGTGATGATCTCGCGTACCTTCGCTTCCACCTCAGCCTCGCTGAGCTGCTTCGGGAGATATGTGTCGAGCACTGCCGCTTCGGCTATCTCGTTGTCTGCCAATTCCTGCCTGCCGGCGGCGGTGTACTGCTCGGCGGCTTCCTTTCTCTGCTTGGCAAGTTTCTGTATGAGTTTGACTATGTCGCCGTCCGTCAGTTCCCTGCTTCCGCCTTCGGATGTCTTGGCCAGCAGGATAGCTGACTTGATGGAACGTACTGCGTTGAGACGGACAGTGTCCTTCTCCTTCATCGCAGCCATGATGTCTTTCTGAATCTGTGCTTCAAGTGCCATAAATCGATGTATTTGTAAGTGGGGGCAAATATACGGAATCTTCGGGAATTTGACACTTTGTCACGGGCACGGAATTGGCGGAAGAGACGGGAAAAGAATGTAAATTTTAAAAGATAACATTATGAGAGATTTTCTTGCACGACTGGCTGACAACGCTACGCGTACGGTCAAGAACTGGTGGCTTTATCTGGTGGGCGGCATTCTGTGCCTGGCTGCCGCAGTGACTATATTCTGCAACCCTGCAGAGAGTTATGCCACATTCACGCTGCTTTTCGGCGGCATTATGATAGTTATGGGTATAGCCGAGCTCGTGACGGCTCTTACCAGCCATAACTTCTTCATGACCAGAAGCTACAACATCTGGGGCGGGTTCCTCGACCTGTTTGTGGGTATTCTTCTGTGTGCCAATCCTGGATTCACCGCGCTGGCCCTTCCGGTGCTGCTGGGAATCTGGCTGCTGTACCACAGCTTCATGATACTTGGCATGGCAGGTGACCTTCGCTATTTCGGTGTGCCGCGTTCAGGATGGGGTACGGCAGGCGGAGTCCTTCTGCTGATCATGTCCCTTCTTATCATCTTCAAGCCGTTCTCATTCGGAATGAAAGTGATAGCCATTCTTCTGGGTGTCGCCTTCGCCGTGGCCGGAGTCATCCTCATCGCCGGTTCCATCAACCTCAGGAGGCTGCACCGCAGCGTGAAGGAAGTCTTCGACGCGAAGATAGACTATTAGAAAGATTTTGAATTTAGGCAACAGCGTTGCCTTTATTCCCATTCCCGAAACGGATGGCGGGAGAGGGCGGAGTTGTAATAGCGGGGGTCGCCGGTGACCTCGTCGCCGAGCCAGGAAGGGCGCTCGAAGGGTTCGTCTTCCGAGCCAAGTTCGACCTCCGCCAGGATCAGACCTTCGTTCTCGCCGTGGAACTCGTCCACCTCAAAGGTGTGTGTGCCAATTGGCACGAGCCAGCGGGTCTTGTCTATGACTCCGGGTTCGCACAGGCGCATCAGTTCGCACGCTTCGTCCGCCGGAATCTCCTTCTCCCACTCGAAGCGGCTCGCTCCGCTCGCGCTGCCGGCTCCCTTGACGGTGATGTAGCCCTTCTCGCCCCTGATGCGCACGCGCACGGTACGTTCAGGCACTGAGCAGAGGTAGCCCTGCGTGATGCGCGTGGCGCCGTTGGCCCCGGACCTGAAGTCTCCGCTGACCAGAAATTTCCTTTCTATCTCCTGTCCCATAATGCACAGGCGGACCTGCGGCCCGCCGGCCGTAAAGATACCAAATATATTTCAGCAATTTCGAAAAAGTCCCTATCTTTAGCGGCATAAATGGATAAATTATGAAACTGAAACTATTGACCATTGGGGCGGCAGTGCTCGCGCTGGTGTCCTGCAGTAACGGAAAGCACGAACTGACAGGGGAGTGCACGAAACTTCTTTCTCCCGACGGGAATCTGGAGATGTCCTTCGCGGTGGACCTGAATGACGGCACCCCCTTCTATTCCCTCAGATACAAGGGCCAGGATGTCATCCTGCCCTCTTCGCTGGGCTTTGAACTGCGCGGCGTACTGAAAGCGCAGAAGCTTGACTATCAGCAGGACGGCACCATAGACAAGACCGATTACCGTCCGGCGCAGTCACTTCACGACGGCTTTGCCATATTAAAGGTGTCCGGCAGCTCTTTTGACGAGACCTGGTCTCCGGTCTGGGGCGAGGAGTCACAGATTCGCAACCACTACAACGAACTTCTCGTGGAGATGGTGCAGCAGGCCACGGACCGCAGGCTCAACATAAGGTTCCGCCTGTTCGACGACGGACTTGGCTTCCGCTATGAATTCCCTGATCAGGAGGGGCTTAAGTATTTTGTAATCAATGAGGAACTTACGCAGTTCGCGATGGCGCAGGACTGCACCGCGTGGTGGATACCCGGAGATTATGACACCCAGGAATACAACTACACCGAGAGTCTGCTGAGCGAGATTCCGCTCAAGTTCCGTGAGGCTATCTGCGGGAACGATTCGCAGACTCCGTTCTCGACCTGCGGCGTGCAGACATCCCTTCAGATGCGCTCGCCCCTGGGATTCTATGTGAACATTCACGAGGCCGCTCTGGTGGATTATCCTGCCATGCATCTGGAGATCAATCCGAAGACCCTCGTGTTCACTTCGCACCTCACTCCTGACGCCCAAGGTTACAAGGGCCGCATCCAGACCCCGTTCAACACCCCCTGGCGCACCGTGCAGGTCGCTCCGAGCGCCACGGCCCAATTGGCATCGAGGATGATACTGAACCTGAACGAGCCTTGCGCGCCTGACGACGTGAGCTGGATCAGGCCGGTCAAGTATGTAGGCGTGTGGTGGGAAATGATCACCGGCAAGGGCTCGTGGGCCTACACCGACGATTTCACATCCGTGCATCTGGGCGAGTCCGACTACGTGCACGCGAAGCCGAACGGCCGTCA
>CAYMDZ010000049.1:0-6287 GCA_964389355.1 uncultured Muribaculaceae bacterium
AAGTAATTCTTCCGCACATACAGACGAAGGCCGGCTCCTGCGAGTCGGCCTTTATTTTTTTATAAAAAAAAGAAAAACTATCTGTCCAGAATGTAGCCCAGCCCCAGTTCCTTCAGGGCATAGGTAAAGTCGGAATTGACACGGACGCGGTACTTCTTCGAGCCGAGCTCCACCTTCCAGCCGGTATTGCGGTCGATGAGGATGATGCTGAGCGGGGTATTGCCCTTGTTGGCCTTCAGAAGGGCCACCAGACGGGCGCGGAACGCGGCGGAAAGCTGTTCCGAACGGATCTCCACCTTCACTCCCTTGAGCAGGGTATCGGTCACGTTGCCAAGCGCGATGACGTCCGTCACGGAATACTTGAAATTAGGCTTGACAGCAGGGGCGGCTCCGTCCTTCGGCTTGCCGTAATAAGGCGCTTTGATCTCGCCGGTGATGTAAACCTCGGTCTTCGGCTGGAGCTTTCCCTTCAGCCTGTCCACGTCCTTCCCGTAGAACGGGAACTCCACGTGGCCGGAGAAATCCTCTATGGTGACCTTCAGCGTCGGGCTGCCGTTACGGCTGGTGCCGTTGACGACATTGTTCACCACTCCGCCTATGTTTACCTTCTTCCCGGTCTGGGAAGCCGTACATTCATCTATGAGGGCCTGGAGGTCAACCACCTCGCAGGTCGTGAAATTCTTGAGTTCGAACTCGTATTTGTCGAGAGGATGGGATGACAGGTACATTCCCACCAGCTCCTTCTCCTGAGAGAGAAGAAAGTCCATATCCTCGTCCGCGATGAGTTCAGGCATAGCGGGACGGACGGGCTTCATCTCGGCTACGTCTCCGAAAAGCGACACGCTGTTATCCGTCAGGTCGTTCTTGAACCTGTCCGAATAGGCGAGAAGTTCCTCTATGAACAGGTTGCCGTTGGCACACGGAGAAAAGAACTGCGTCCTCTTGTACCCGAACGAATCGAACGCGCCCGAATAGACCAGCGCCTCGAGTGCCTTGCGGGACAGGGAAGCGTTGTTTTTAGGGTCCTTGACGTTGTATTCGGCCATTCTCTCCACGAAGTCCCAGACGTCCGTGAACGGGCCGTTTTCGCGCACCTTGAGGATGGCGTCCGTAATGTTGGAGCCAAAGCCCTTCACGCCGCCGAAGCCGAACCTGATTTCGCCCTTCTTATTAACCTTGAAGGTGTTGCTGGACTCATTGATGTCCGGATTGAGCACAGGAATCTTATGGAGCTTGCAGTCCGCCATAATCTTCTTGATTTCGTCCATCTTGGAGAGGTTGCAGGAGAGATTGGCGGCCAGGAACTCGGCGGTATAATGGCACTTGAGCCAGCCGGTCTGGTAACTTACCCAGGCATAGCAGGTGGCGTGCGACTTGTTGAACGCATACTGGGCGAACTTCTCCCAGTCCTTCCATATCTTGTCGAGGACCTTCTCCGGATGCCCGTTGGCCACACCGCCGGACATAAACTTGTCCTTCAGGGACATAAGGGTCTCTATCTGCTTCTTTCCCATCGCCTTTCGCAGCGTGTCGGCCTGACCCTTCGTGAATCCTGCCAATTTCTGCGAAAGAAGCATCACCTGCTCCTGATAGACCGTGATGCCGTAGGTGTCGTGCAGATATTCTTCCATATCCGGAAGATCGTATTCTATCGGCTTCAGGCCAAGCTTACGGTCTATGAAGTCCGGAATGTAGTCCATAGGGCCCGGACGGTAGAGGGCGTTCATCGCGATGAGGTCCTCGAAGCGCTCCGGATGGAGCTTCTGAAGATAGTTCTTCATCCCGGCGGATTCGAACTGGAACACCACGGTGGTGTCGCCGCGGCCGTACAGCTCGTACGTCGGCTTGTCGTCTATAGGGATGGCCTCGATATCTATCTCGCGGCCGTAACGGTCACGGATGTTGTTCAGCGTCTCGTGTATGATGGACAGGGTGTTAAGGCCCAGGAAGTCCATCTTAAGCATTCCCACGGACTCGATGTAATGCCCGTCGTACTGCGATGTCCACACGTCCAGACCGGTCTCCTTGTCCTTGGACAGGCAGATTGGCATATGTTCGGTCAGGTTCGACGGACCGATGATGGTGGCGCAGGCGTGCTGGCCGACCTGGCGTATGCAGCCCTCGAGCTCCCTGGCATACTTGAGGACCTCCTTGTTAAGGTCAGTGCCGTTCTCGAGCTCGTTTATGAAGTCAGGCACAAGCCTGTAACAGTTTTCGAGGTTGATCTTGACGTCCACATCCTCCTTGCCGACCTGGAAGGTGCGCATAACGCCGTCCACTTCCTTCTCCACCACCTTGAATCCGGGCTTCAGTTCGTCGAACTTAGGGTTGTACGGATATTCCTTCTCCTTCTTCTCGGAGAGGTGGTCAGGGACCATGTTGGACAGGCGGGTGCTCTCGTCTATGCTGACATTGCTGATGCGGGCGACGTCCTTGATGGCGCTCTTGGCGGCCATGGTGCCGAAGGTAATGACCCTGGAGACGTGGTCGGACCCGTAGGTCTTCTCCACATACTCGTGGGCGGCCGTGAGGTTCTCGAAGTCCACGTCGATATCCGGCATGTTGATTCGGTCAGGGTTGAGGAACCTTTCGAACAGGAGCTGGTACTTGATAGGGTCCAGATTGGTGATACCCAGGCAGTAAGCCACCACGGAACCGGCGGCGGAACCACGTCCCGGACCCACCATATAGCCCATCCTGCGGCTGGCGGCGATATAGTCCTGGACGATGAGGAAGTAATCCGGGAATCCCATCTTCGAGATGGTCTTGAGCTCGAAATCTATGCGGGATGCCTGCTCTTCGCTAAGCACGTCCCCATAGCGTCCCCTCGCACCCTGATAGGTCAGATGGCACAGATATGCCACGGAATTGAAGAATTCCTGGCCTCGGCCGTCCACCCTGCCGGCGTCGATAACTCCCCGGTATTTCTCGAGATGCTCATCTATATCCTTCAGGAAGGCCGGGTCTATCGTGTATTTCGGAAGGACAGGCGCGCGGGTGATCTTGTAGGCCTCTATCTTGTCCGCTACCTCCAGGGTGTTGTCCAGAGCCTCCGGATGGTCCGGAAAGAGCGCCTCCATCTCCTCGCGGCTCTTCAGGTACTCCTGCTGGGTGTAGCGCAGACGGTTCTTGTCGTCGATATTGGCATTCGTGGTGAGGCAGATCAGGCGGTCGTGCACGGGGCCGTCCTCCCTGCGCAGGAAATGGACGTCGTTCGTGGCTATCACCTTCACTCCCATCTCTTCTGCCAACTGGAACACACCGTCACAGACAGTCTTCTGCTCATAATAGGTGTCCAGGCTGAGGTCCTTCACCTCGGTCTTGTGGAGCATCACCTCGAGGTAATAGTCTTCCCCGAACACGCTCTTGTGCCATCTGACAGCCTCCCTGGCTGCATCCATATCGCCCGCCAGAATGTCCTTGGCTATCTCGCCGGCCAGACAGGCGGAAGAACAGATGAGATTCTCGTGGTATTTCTCTATGACCTCGTGGCTGACCCTGGGCTTGAAATAGAACCCGTCCACGTGTCCGGTGGACACGATCTTCATCAGGTTCTTATACCCGTCATAGTTTTTAGCCAGAAGTATAAGGTGATAATATCCCTTCTTGCGCTCCCTGTGGTCAAAGTGCTGTGTCACATAGACTTCGCAGCCGATTATGGGCTTGACCTTGTACGAGCCGTCAGGATTCTTGTTCGCCTTGTCGTCCGCCACCTTGAAGAATTCGGGGACGCCGTACATATTGCCGTGGTCGGTGATGGCCACAGCCGGCATTCCGAGGTCCCTTGCGCGCGCGAAAAGCTTCTTGATGTTCGTCAGACCGTCAAGAATGGAATATTGGGTATGCAGGTGAAGGTGAACGAATGACATAACTACTGCCAGCCCTGTGCGCTGATAGGCATCTCCGCGCCTTCCGGAGTGAGCAGTACCGCTCCGACCTCCGGCTGTGCCAGGTGCCCTATTATGTCAAACGTCTGAAAATCAGTTCTGAATTTCTCCAGAGAGAGTATCGGTATGGTGAACAGGAGCTTGTAGTCGTCCCCTCCGTTCATCGCGGCGGAGATCGGGTCTATGTTCAGCTCGGAGCCGAGCGCGAAGGAATTGCCTTCGAACGGCATGGTCTGCGAGTAGATCTTCACGCCAAGTCCGCTGTCACGCTTCAATCTCAGGACCGCGTCCGCGAGGCCTCTGGACACCACATACCCGAAGGACGGATAGATCTCCGCCTCCTCCAGGTTCCTGATGACATTGGCATCCAGCTCAGGGCGCAGATATGCGCCGACCTGCATCTTGTATTTCTCGAGCATTTCGGACTTCACCGCGCCGTTCTCGAAGTGCTTTTTCTCGCTTTCGAGAAGGGATTGGCCCAGAAAAGCGGCACCCAGAGCTCCTGACACGCAGATGAGGTCCTTGCTGTGGGCGGTGCTTCTGCGCTTCCGGATGAGCTCCGCAGTCTCTCCGGCGGCGGACACCGATATGCACAGGCCGTTCTTCGAAGGCTGTATGTCCAGGCCGAGAGCCTGATAACCGAATTCTTTCGCGGCGGCGACCACGCCCAGCCAGAGTTCCCTGATCTGCTCGTAGTCAAGCTTGGCAGACACGCCCAGAGACACGTTCAGCGCACCGGGATGGGCCATCCGGGAGAAAAGCTCCGCGGTGACTGCCAATGCGCATTTGTATCCGAGGTGCTTCAGGGGGAAATACACCAGGTCGAAGTCTATCCCCTCGAGGAAAGACCTGGACGCGCTCGTTATGTACGAACGGGCGCGTGCCTTGAACTGGACCGGTTCTTCGAAAGGCTTGAAGCCGCTTCCTTCATAAAGCAGCCTTATCGCCTCCTGTTTTCCGAGTGTCGCGAAAGTTTCTGTCGATGCCATTAAAGTTTACGGAGCAAAAGATTCATATTCACCTTCTCGTCGATGATGGAGCGGAGCTTCTCGATAGGAACTCTCTCCTGGAGCATCGTGTCACGGTCGCGGAGTGTAACGCAGTGATCATTAAGCGATTCGTGATCCACCGTGATACAGAACGGTGTACCGATGGCGTCCTGGCGGCGGTAACGTTTTCCTATGGAATCCTTCTCCTCGTACTGGCAGTTGAAGTCGTACTTGAGGTCGTCCATAATCTGCTGTGCGAGCTCAGGCAGACCGTCCTTCTTCACGAGCGGAAGCACTGCGGCCTTTACCGGGGCCAATGCTGCAGGCAGGCTGAGCACTACCCTCTTCTCACCGTTCTCGAGGGTCTCCTCCTTGTATGAATGGCTGAGCACGGCCAGAACCATACGGTCTACACCGATGGATGTCTCGACCACGTACGGGGTGTAGTTTTCGTTGGTGTCAGGATCGAAGTACTGAATCTTCTTTCCGGAGAATTTCTGATGGTTGCCAAGGTCGAAGTCCGTGCGGCTGTGGATGCCTTCGAGCTCCTTGAAGCCGAACGGGAAGTTGAATTCGATGTCCGTGGCCGCATTGGCATAGTGGGCAAGCTTCTCGTGGTCGTGGAAACGGTAGTTCTCCGCACCCATTCCGAGGTTCACGTGCCATTTCATACGGTTCTCCTTCCATTTGGCGAACCACTCGAGCTCGGTGCCCGGCTTGATGAAGAACTGCATCTCCATCTGCTCGAACTCCCTCATTCTGAAGATGAACTGGCGTGCGACGATCTCGTTTCTGAAGGCCTTGCCGATCTGAGCGATACCGAACGGAATCTTCATGCGGCCGGTCTTCTGCACGTTGAGGTAGTTCACGAAGATGCCCTGCGCGGTCTCCGGACGGAGGTAGATGATGTTGTTGCTATCGGCGGTGCTGCCCATACTGGTCTTGAACATAAGGTTGAACTGACGGACCTCGGTCCAGTTGGCAGTTCCGCTTATAGGGCAGACGATGCCGCAATCGATGATGATCTGCCTGTATTCCTGAAGATCATTGGCATTCTCGGCCTTCACATAGCGCTCGTGCACCTCGTCGTACTTCTTCTGCTCGCGGAGCACGTTCGGGTTGGTGGCGCGGAACTGGGCCTCGTCGAAGGACTCGCCGAATTTCTTGCGGCCCTTCTCCACTTCCTTGTTGATCTTCTCCTCTATCTTGCCCAGATAATCCTCGATGAGGACGTCGGCGCGGTAGCGTTTCTTGGAATCCTTGTTGTCGATGAGAGGGTCGTTGAACGCGCTGACGTGGCCTGAAGCCTCCCAGATGCGCGGATGCATGAAGATGCAGGAATCGATGCCCACGATGTTCTCGTTGAGGCGGGTCATCGCGTTCCACCAGTACTGCTTGATGTTGTTCTTGA
>CAYMDZ010000050.1:0-6208 GCA_964389355.1 uncultured Muribaculaceae bacterium
GCATTCCTCACAGCGGCCGCCCTCCGCGTTGAAGGAGAACCTGCCCGCCTTGAAGCCGCGCACCTTCGCGTCCGGAGTCTGCTCGAAAAGCGCCCTGATGTCCGCCCACACCGAAGTGAACGTCGCCGGGTTCGAGCGCGGACTCTTGCCGATCGGACTCTGATCTATTTCAATGACCTTGTCTATGTTCTCTATCCCTTCTATCCCGTCATACGGAAGAGGCTTCTGCTTCAGGTGGTAGAATTTCCCCTTCAGGATGGGCATAAGCGTCTCGTTGATGAGGGTGGATTTGCCGGACCCCGATACGCCGCTTATCCCTATGAACCTGCCCAGAGGGAACTCCGCATCCAGATGCTTGAGGTTGTTCCCGGAAGCGCCGCGAAGCACCAGGCTGAGGCCTGACCCCGCACGTCTGGAAACGGGGACCTGCACGCTGCTGTGCACTTCCCTGGCCGGACCGCTGTAACAGATGTGTCCTCCGTTCTGTCCGGCTCCCGGTCCCACGTCCACTATCCAGTCCGCGCTTTCCATCGTCTCCTCGTCGTGCTCCACCACTATCACCGTATTCCCTTCGTCACGAAGCTTCTTGAGCGAGGCTATGAGCTTGCGGTTGTCCTTCGGATGCAGGCCGATGGAAGGCTCGTCCAGAATGTAAATCACATTCACCAGCTTCGAGCCAATCTGGGTGGCCAACCTGATCCTCTGGCTTTCGCCTCCGGAAAGGGAGGCCGTCGCCCTGTCGAGAGTCAGATATTCAAGTCCCACATCCATAAGGAACTCCACCCTTTCGGAAAGCTCCTTCAGAATGTCGCGGGCCACGGCCGCAGCCTTCCCGGACAGCTTCGAAGGAAGCGCGTCCAGCCAGGCCTTCAGCTCGGTGATCTCCATCGCGCTCACCTGGGAAATGGTCTTGCCGTCTATCCTGAAACAGTTGGTCTCAGGCTTCAGGCGGCTGCCGCCGCACACCGGGCACACGATCTTGTCCTCTATGTCCTCCACCACGCCGGGCCAGGTGGCCATCTCCGAGAAGGCCCCTTCGCCCACACGGAAATATTCTTCCGACCCGTACACCAGCAGGGAGACGACCTCGTCCGGCAGCGCGGATATGGGATCGTACAGCGAGAAGCCGTATTTCCTGGCGACAGAATGCAGCAGATCGAATTTCCTGTTCGAGCGGATCTTTCCCAGCGGGACTATGCCGCCGTCGGCGATGCTCACCTCCCTGTCGGGAATGATCTTGTCCATCTCCACGTCCTGGATTACGCCAAGACCCTTGCAGTGAGGACAATACCCTTCCGGGGAATTGAACGAGAAACTGTGCGGGGCGGGTTCCTGGAGGGAAGTCCCGCTTACCGGATCTATAAGGTGCTTCGAGTAGTGGTGTATGGTCTGCGTGTCCGCATCCCATACGGACACGTTGCCCTTGCCCATCTCCAGAGCGGTATGCACGGAATTGCGGACTCTGGACAGATCGCCTTCAGCAGGCTTCATCTTGTCCACGACCAGTTCTATGAAATGCGCCCTGTATCTGTCTACCGAATCCAGATCGGCCAGATCCAGAATCTCGGAATCGACCCTGACCTGGACATAGCCCTTGCGTCTCAAACTTTCAAAGAGTTCGCGGTAATGTCCCTTGCGTCCTCTTACCAGAGGAGCGAGAAGGATGCATTTTCTTCCGCTGAACTTTTCCATTATCAGATCCACTATCTGCGAATCCGTATAACGGACCATTTCCTCTCCGCTTACCGGAGAGTATGCCGTGGAGGCCTTGGCATACAAGAGCCTGAGGAAATCCGAAATCTCGGTTATGGTTCCCACGGTCGAGCGGGGGTTGACCCCGGTGGACTTCTGCTCTATGGCGATGATGGGATTCAGGCCCTCTATGCTTTCCACCGCCGGTTTTTCCAGCACTCCTATGAACTGCTTGGCATAGGGGGAGAGGGTGTTGAGGTAACGCCTCTGTCCCTCGGCATAGATGGTGTCAAAGGCAAGCGAGGATTTCCCGGAGCCGCTAAGGCCGGTTATCACGGTGAATTTTCCGCGGGGTATGTCCACATCCACGTTCTTGAGGTTGTGGACATTGGCCCCGCGTACAGAGATGTTATTTCTGGAATACGCGCACATAATCTACTTCCAGGGCACAAGGAAGGCACGATTCGTCCACGCCCTGGGCTCCGCCCCAGTTTCCTCCCCACGCGAGGTTCAGAATCACGTAGAACGGATTGTCGAAAGGCCAGTAATCGTAATTTCCCTTCTTGCTGTTCTTGTATGTAAGAATTGCCTTGTTGTCCTGGTAGAATGTGATGGCATCCGCGCTCCACTCCATAGCATAGGTGTAGAATTCGGTCTGCGCAGTGCTGATATAACGCTCGGCGTGCTCGATGGAAGTGCCGCCGTTATTGTACTTGTTACAGTGGATGGTCGCGCTGCAGTAGTTGGCATTGTATCCGACCTCCTCCATAATGTCGAGCTCGCCGTCCTTGGGCCAGGCGGTAAAGTTCGACGGCATCATCCAGAATGCCGGCCAGGTGCCCCTGCCCTTGGGAAGTCTCAGACGGGCCTCTATCCAGCCGTATGTCCAGCCCTTGCGGGTGTTCAGGCGGCAGGAACGGACTTTTCCGTCTATCTTTTTAGCGTAGATCTTGAGTACGCCGTCACGCACGTCGGCGATGTTCACGCCGTTGTAGGAACCGGCCACATAATCCTGAAGCTCGTTGTTCCCCCAGCCGCTGTCTCCGGTCTGGTATTTCCAGTCGGATGCGTTCGGAAGGCCTTCGTAGTCGAACTCGTCGTGCCAGACGAGGGTGTATCCGTCAGGAGCGACGATGTCCGGATCATCGGCCGCTTTCTCGCGTCCTTCCTGAGTGACAGGGATATACGCGTAGGTGTTGGCGCATTTTACGGTGACGTTCGCAGTCCTGGAGCTGAATTCGGAATTCCTGGCGACCCTTACAGACACGGTCCCGTCGGTGCCGAACACATAAGGAGGTTCGATATTGGCCACCCACTCGGCATCGCTGTATATGGCGAACTGGTCGGAAGCCATGATATGCACGGTCTGCGTGCCTCCGTCCGCAGGGAAGGTCAGAGCGGCCGGCTCGAAGGCTATGCTTTCCTCCGGGGCGGCGGCGTTCTGCTCCGCATTGCAGGAGAAGGTCAGCGCCAGCACTATTAAAGCTGTTATGATCAATGTCATGGTTATAAAACAGGTGGACCTGACAATCCCTTACCAGATCCACCTGCAAAATTAAACAAAACTATTCGTAATACTGGATGCTGATATCCTTAATTTTGATGACGGTATTCTCAGCTGCGCCGCCGAAGTCGAAGACAAGCTTACAACTCTCGAACGCCAGTCCCTGAATTCCGGTAGCGTGGAATACACGCGCTTCACCTGCCTTGGCCTTAAGCTCCGGTTTTGTCTCCAACATTACCTGGCTCGCAGCTGTATCGTCCGGACCACTAAATTTGAAACAGAAGCCCGGATGATCGGTATTGGACTCGACAGTGAATGTAATGGCGTACTTCTTGTCTGCCTTGATGGCGAGATCCGACGAGAGATGGAACTGAGCCTGCCAACGGGCTGAAGCTCCAAGAGGGAAGTTAAGTGTATATACCCCATCTTTAATGTCATACACAAATTCACGTTCTGCCCAGTTTGCATCACTGTAATATGCCTTAGATACCTCAATCTTTGAAGGTGCCCAAAGGTTTGCAGGAGTGTTGAGGTCGAATACGAAATTCTTGTCGTAATCATCGGTATAACCTGCATCAGGATCTTCCGGTTCCGGTTCATCGCGCTCTGGAACGTCCTTGGTGCCGTCATCGTTGGCGTGGTCCTTGAGGACGATGTTGCCGACGGTAATCTCGGAGTTGTCAGGGCATCCGCCGAAGTCGAACACCATCTTCACATTGGTGATGTCCTTCTCGACAGGCTGGTTTGCCCACCAGAATACGTAAGGCTCGCCTGCCTTGACCTCGATTCTCTCGGAGGTGAAAAGGAAATCGTTTTCGCTGTCCCCCTGGGTAAGCTTGAAGGTTACGCCCGGAAGGTCGGTAGAAGACTTGATGACACAGGAGAAGTCATAGGTGGTGCCTGCAGTAAGGGTGATCGCATTGGCCTCCGTAGGGATGATGAAGAACTGTGCCTGCCACTGATTTGTGGTTCCTGTCTCGTAAGTCATTGAATAGGTGTTGCCTACCTGGATGACCTGAGGGTTGTCGAGAACTTCCCAGGAATCAGTGTGTGCGGTGTACTGTGAATACGTGTGGTTGCCCTCGGTATCAACTTTCTTCCAGAGGTTGAAATCGCTGTCATAAACGAATCCGCCGGTAAGAGATGAGCCGGACTTGTCGTTCTCGATGACCACGTCCTTCTCCGAATAGTCGAGAGACTGGCCCTTGCTGTTGCTGACGAAAAGACGAACCTTGTAAGATCCCTTCTGATAGAAGACTTTCTTGAAGTTGTCACCTGTTCCGGCGAATACGAATTCTCCGGTCTCGTTCGTATGCCAGATAGGCATAAGTCCCGTTACTGATGAAGGGAGGGCGAATGTAGCCTCGTTGGTTGACTGGTCAACAGTGACCGTAAAGTCGATATTGGCTGCTGAAGGAAGGTCAGAACCCGGTGTAGAAGGGTCCTCTTTCTGTCCGCAGGAAGACAAAGCCACGAGGGCGATGCCTAAAAGAAGTAAAGATTTTTTCATGATGATGTGTTGTTATTGATTAATAGTTTTCGTTCTGTTTCAGAGTTCCCTGAGCCGCATCGATCTCGGTGGACGGGATAGGGAGATATTTTCTGGTGGCGTCCCACGCGTTGGTTCTGTATCCGTAGGTGTCAGGTACGAGAACGGTCTGGGCGAGATCCCATCTGATGAGGTCCCAGTAACGCTTGCCTTCGCCCACGAACTCAAGAGCGCGCTCCTTCTGGATGTTCGCCAGGGTGAGTTCCAGTTCGTCGGTAAGACCGGCGCGGCTGTGAACCTTGTTGAGCCAGCCCTTGGCCTCCGCCGCGTCGCTGCCTGTGGCAAGTGCGAGTTCAGCAGCGTAAAGAAGGGTCTCGGAGTAGCGGTAGAGACGGAGGTTGTTCCCGAAACGCATATCCGGAGCGCCGTCGCCCGCAGACTCGTCCGCGGTAGAGCCCTGGTATTTCTCCAGGAAGTATCCGGTATCCTGATAACGCTTCTCGTAGTCGTATCCGCTGGCGTCGAAACAGGTGGCCTTGCGGCGCACATCCGTGGCGCTGAAGGAATCGTAAGTCTCCTTGCGTACAGGGCAGAATCCCCATCCTGCGGCGTGACCTTCGGTATTGGTCTTGAGGTTGTAGGCTCCGATGAGTCGAGGAAGGATGGTACCGCCGGCAGCCAGCACGTTGTCGTATGAACGGACCTGTCCGTCAGTCTTGTAACCCACTTCCCAGATGGACTCGCAGCACCACTCGCCTTCGAGGGTGAAGAGCTTCGAGTAGTCATACAGGTCGTATTCTCCTGAAGAGATTATCTGCTTGAGGTACGAGAGGGCATTGGCATACTTCGCGGTGTCCTTCTGGTAGAGAACCACTTCGGCGTAGAGCATATAGACCACCGCCTGAGACACGTAGCCCACTTCGTCGTCAGCGCGCTTCATAGGAAGGGCGTCGATGAGGGCGATACATTTGTCGAGATCGCTGATGATGAAGGAATAAACCTCATCTGCAGTGTACTGTGTGCCGATGAACGGACTTTCGAGGTTCTTGTCATAGTAGACTACATTGCCCCAGAACTTCCAGAGCCAGGTGTAGTAGTAGGCCCTGAGAAGATAGGTCTGCGCCTGATATGACTTGGCGGCCTCGTCGTCGATGTTGCCTGCGGCCTTGGTCCACTCGAGATAGGTGAACACGTCGTTGCACCTCTTGACTCCCGAATAGGCGTCAGTCCAGATGGATGTCATACAGTTCTTCGGATCGGCGCTGTAGTTCATCATCTCGTGCCAGTATTTGTTGTCCGTGGCGTCTGCACCGCCCACCCAGATCTGGTCGGCCATAATGTCGCTCATTATAAGGAGCGGGTTGTACTGGCTCATAGACCAGTCGGTCCAGTGCATAGGGCAGTAAGCCGACACCATAGCCTCCTGAAGATGAGGAAGAGTGGTATAGTAGTCCTCGATAGGATCCTGTGTAGGATTCTCCACGGTAAGGAATTCATCTCCGCAGGAAGAGAACAGAACCGTA